>JAKADF010000093.1 GCA_021820805.1 Bacillota bacterium | reverse complement strand
ACTCCTGAAGCAGTCGAATGATACTAAACAAGCTGTTTTTGGTGTACTGAATATGTTTCGAGATATATTCAGTCTCGTTTTCACTCAGCGAAGCTTGAACCGTTGGTTAAAGCAGTCAGGCGGTGGTGGGTTTGGCAAGGACACGGTGCATCGATTCTTGAATTCTCTCCGTCGCAACTGGCGACGTTTTCTGTTTTTGCTCAGTGCTGCCGTGATCCAACGGATATATCGGCTCATATCAGATGACAGAGCAGATGTATTCATTGTGGACGATTCATTATACAGCCGCAGTCGTAGCAAGAAGGTCGAGTTGCTCGCCAGAGTTTGCAAATATGTTTTCCATAACGGCTACGGTCAACCGATATACCCTACTGTTCCAACTTATCGATGACGCCAGTTTCTTATGAAGCATAATCTGCCACATATACGGTTACATGATTTACGCCATACAACAGCCACACTTCTGCGTGAGGATGGTGCAAGCCTGAAAGATATTCAGGAGCGTTTACGCCATACTCGACTTTCCACAACTGCCGACTTATACACTCATGAGTCGGAATTAGTAAGCCGTGAAACCGCTGACCGTCTTGAAAAGCTAAATCCGTTCCAGACGCATTCTCAGACGCACTGAAAAGTTCGTTCCCAACGTGCTTATTACACTGCTACTTCTCCTCAAAGGCGAAAATAAAATCCCTTATGCAGCAAGGGATTCAAGAGAAAACCTATGGAGCGGATGACGGGGTTCGAACCCGCAACATTCAGCTTGGGAAGCTGACGCTCTGCCAATTGAACTACATCCGCATGTCCTGAATCTATTCTACAGCGCCCCCGTATATTACGCAATATTTTGTCTTTAATAGCTGCTGTAAACACAACACTTTCATTAAATATAGTGATTCTGCAAAACGAAGCCCTGTAAAGAATGCAAAAATGGTACGATGAAGGCAGCCACGCCTGGAATCGGGCCGAGAGCCCTAATGAATGGGAGGCTGACTATGTACCTTAAATTCCTGCTGTTCTATCTTATCTGGCGTATTACTGGAAATCCTTTTCTCGCGATTATTGTGTTACTGATTATCTTCTATTTTGTAGACCGTCGATATATCGGTTTATTGCCTAGCCTGACCAGACCCGTCCGACGGTGGGCACGAATTTCCAACCTTCATAAGCAAATTCAAATGAATCCACACGACATGCCTGCAAGGTTAGAGTTGGCCCGGTCCTACATTGAAACCAGGAAATATCAGCAGGCACTGAGGTTGCTTGAAAATATCTCCCACTCCATGGAGGGTGATGTTGAAGTCCTGTATGAAAAAGGCGTCTGTTTCCTGGCACTCGGGCAACTGGAAGAAGGGGAACAACTTATTCGCAAAGCTCTCGAATGTGATGAGCGTATTGGATACGGTGACCCTTATCTTCAAATGGCAACTGCGTTTGCACAGGTTAATCCGCAAAAGGCCTTATCATACCTGGAAGAGTTTCAAAAACGAAACTTTTCATCATGTGAATCCTACTACCGTTTGGCTTTGCTTCAAGCGTCTTTTGGCAATAAAAATGCGAGCCGCAAAGCCTTAGAGCAGTGTTTACAAACATATCGTGGTCTCCCGCGTTTTCGTAAGCGTACTGAACGTAGATGGGCAGCACTCGCCAGACTTCGAATAGTGCTTGGCGGTTGAATCTACCCGGACTGGATTTACGCCTATAAAACCGTTCATAATGAGTGGTTGAAGGGTGGAACATGGTTGGTGTATACATTTGAAATTACAGAACGTTTGGCAGGGAGAAAGTTAGGTTCTATATTACAGTCTGAATTCAAAATGTCGAGGCGGCTGCTCCGGCACCTAATTGATAATGACGGGGTAAAAGTTGATGGACAAACGATGTATTTAACCGCCCGTGTGTCGATTGGTCAGTCTGTCACAATTTTGCTTCCTAAAGAAACATCACACATATTGCCGGAGAAAATGAACCTCGATATTCGGTACGAGGACGATGAAGTCATCGTGATCAATAAAACCAAAGGAGTTTTAACCCACCCGACAGCGCATGAACGTTCCGGGTCATTACTCGCTGGCGTTATGCATTATCTAGGGGAAGATGGGGAAATACCGCATAGTGTTCATAGGCTTGATCGCGATACGTCAGGGGTGGTCATGTTCGCAAAGCATGCCCATTCTCATCATCTGTTTGATTTGGCTTTGCGTGAAGGCAAAATGCATCGTTCCTATGTGGCAATGGTCTATTGTCCTGAACTGCCAAATCTTGATAAAGATGAAGTAGGATTTTCCACTATTTCTCTTCCAATTGCGGGTGATCCAAACCAGCCATCGAGGCGAGTGATTTCTGAAGAAGGTCAGCCTGCAATAACACATTTTAAAATACTTGATAAGGTCGGAAAAGCAGCCGTTGTGGAGCTCGTTCTAGAAACTGGCCGAACGCACCAGATCCGCTTGCATATGGCATCGATTGGTATGCCGCTTTTGGGGGACAGGGACTATACAATAGCGTATTCCGGAAGGCCTGCCCCGAGGGACGCAGAAAGTTACCGCAAGATGATGATGAGGCAGGCTTTACATGCGTACGCACTCGCATGGACACATCCAATTACGAAACAGAAAAAATGTGTAACTGCACCTGTTGCAGATGACATGGTAGAACTTTGGTCAGAACTTGGCGGATCCGCTCGTGTATGGGAGCAGCTTCTTGAGTCAAATCGTTGAATCTGCCTAATTTTGTCTGATAAGATGAACGAGGTACAAGAGAGAGGAGTGAGCGCGTGAAACAGGAGAATCATAGGGAAACCCTGCTAAATATCCTGGCCACGCACGGAGGGCCTGGCTTTGAACAAGAAGTGCGAGAAGCCATCCGCGTTGCATTTTTATCTTATACAGGGGATATTCGGACAGATAAACTCGGAAATCTAATTGCATGTGTACACGGAACGGGTGAAGTTCGCCATCCACGTGTTATGCTGTCTGCACATATGGATGAAATTGCGTTGATTGTAACAAAGGTTGAGATAGGCGGATTTCTGCGCGTTGCACAAACAGGCGGGTTTGACCCCCGAACACTTGTCGGCCAAGAAGTTGTTGTGCACGGCAAAGAGCGTCTTCACGGGATTGTTGGTTCAAAACCACCGCATCTTACTTCACCCGAAGAGCGAAAGCAAGCAGCTCCACTTGAGGACTTATACATAGATATTGCGATGTCAGAAGAACAAGCACGCCATCTCGTTACAGTCGGTGACAGAGTCACCCTGTTTCGCGAAACCATGTCTCTTTTAAATGGGCGAATTAGCAGTAAGGCACTCGATAATCGAACAAGCATTGCAGTTATTCTTGAATGCTTGCGTCATTTAGAGCAAATGAAACATTCTGCTGACGTATATGCAGTAGCATCTGTACAAGAAGAAGTTGGGGTGCGAGGTGCCACAACAGCAGGATATGGTATTCACCCAGACATTGCTATAGCAATTGACGTTACCTTTGCCGACATGCCGGGCCAAGCACCAGATGAAAGCTTTAAGATGGGAAAAGGACCTGCAGTCACATTCGGACCGAACATTCATCCGAAAGTCTTTGCTGGTTTTAAACGTGCAGCTAAAACACATCAAGTACCATACCAAATCGAATTTTCACAAAGCCCAACGAGCACAGACGCACGAGCATTCCAAATTGCACGTGAAGGAATTGCATCAGGGCTCGTCGGAATCGCAATTCGCTATATGCATACATCGGTTGAAACGGGATCGTATGACGATATCGTTGAGTGCGGCCGGTTACTCGCCCACTACATTGCCGAACTTACTCCTTCAGATGTGGAGGAACTGACATGTTACTAAAAAAATTGACTGAAGCAATGGGCCCATCAGGGTTTGAAAATGAAATTCGAAATTTAGTTCGTGCAGAAATTGAAGGGTCAGTCGATAAACAATATACAGATGTCCTAGGAACCCTGATTGCAGAGAAAAATATTTCTACCAGAGGCCCACGCGTGATGCTCGATGCACATATGGACGAGGTTGGGCTCATGATTGTGCATGTGGAGGATAACGGACTGCTTCGTTTTCGGCCAGTTGGCGGTGTAGATCCTCGAGTTTTAGTCTCAAAACCAGTTTTAATAGGTGCAGGCGAAGACGGGGAAGTTCGCCATTTTGGAGTAATCGGATCCAAACCGATTCATTTACAAAGCCCCGATGAACGGAAACATCCACTAAAAATTGAACAATTATATATCGATATTGGTGCAAAAGACAAAGAGGACGCACTCACGGTTGTACAGCCAGGTGATGTTGCCATGTTTACCACCAAATTTGGGGAAATTGGCGACAACTGTGCGAAAGGAAAATCATTTGACGACCGTATTGGTTGCGCAATTGTCATAGAAACGCTGAAGAAATCTTGGAATCTCCCTATATACGGTGTGTTCTCAGTGCAAGAAGAGATTGGGCTTCGCGGAGCAACCGCTGCTGCATACCGAATTCAACCGGATATCGCCATATCGCTCGAAGGCACGGTATGTTTTGATGTTGTTGGGGCGCCGGGACATGGTGAGTCAACAGTGCTTGGCAAGGGACCTGCGTTAACTGTTCAAGACGGCAGAACACTTGCAGATGTACGATTTCGCGATTTTATGATTGATGTTGCAGAGAAAAATAATATTCCATATCAGCTTCGTCGCGTAAAGGGCGGTTCAAACAACTTTGGGGCGATTCATCAGAGTCGTGAAGGAGTCATTGGCGGCGCTATTTCTGTGCCGGTTCGGTATATCCACGCACCTGCCCAAATCGTTTCATTAGACGACTATCAAAACTCAATTCGGCTTCTGCATGCAGTATTAACCGAAATTGAACAGGGAGGTTTTACGCTATGAAGGAACTGATTAAATCACTTGCATCCCATGTGGCTCCGTCAGGGACAGAGGCTGGATTTCAAAACATACTTCTTGATCATGTAAAAGAAATCGCAGACGATGTGTTTATTGACACACTTGGAAACGGTATTGCTACGAAGAATGGAAAAGGACCCCACATTATGCTTGCAGCGCATGCAGACGAGCCTGGCGTGATGGTCATACATATCGATAAAAAAGGGTTTTTGCGACTCATCCCGGTTGGCAATATGAACCCAATATCGCTTATTGGACGTCATATCCGGTTCGTGAATGGTGTAACTGGTATTGTCGGTGTTGAATCAAAAGTAAAGACGAAAGATATTGCATTTGACAATCTCTATGTGGATATTGGCGTTTCCTCTTTAGAACAAGCAAAAGGAAAAGTAAATATTGGCTTAGAAGGCGTTATTTTAGAACCTGTCGTTGAACTCGATGATAATATACTCATAGGTCGCGCACTCGACAATCGTGTTGGATGTTCAATTGCAATAGAAGTGTTTAAGCAGGCAGCGCTGGAGGGGTACCATATATCTTTGGTATTCACGGCTCAGCAAACAGTGGGAGCCAGAGGAGCAAAAACCGCAACTTTCCGATTACAGCCTGATTTGGCAATTGTTATCGATGCTGTACCTGCAGGCGATATGCCTGACGCAGAACAGATGGACATCAAGCTTGGTGCTGGGCCCGCTATTAAAATCATGGATGGCACAGCAATTGTTCCTCTCGATGTGAAAGACCACCTGTTAGATTCCGCAAAAGCAGCTGGGGTTGAAGTTCAACATGAGGTTTGGCCAAAGAGCCTGACAGACGCGGGTTCAATCCAGTTGTCTGTTGACGGTATCCCAGTTGGAGGTGTATCGTACCCAGCACGTTATGTTGGCAGTCCATCTACGATGGTTGACCTTCGTGATGCAGCAGGAGCGGTTGACGTTATCGTTGAAGCAATTCGTCGTAAGAACTGAAGCAGTTATGGCCGTCACATAAACGAACAAAATCCCATAAAAACTTTGGTACCACAAGGCGCTTAAGAGTGAACGCTTTGTGGTACTGTCTTTTAAACCTATGAAGCATACTGTATCGTCTCATGGTATAATAACCCCAATTATCGATTGACGGCCAATTTTGCGATTTTACATATGTACTAAGTACAGTGGAATTAAGCTAGGCCGGAAGTTGCAAGAAGCAGAACTGTAAAAGGAGGGAACCTGTATGATTCGTTATTTGACTTCGGGGGAATCGCACGGTCCTGAGTTAACTGTGATTGTGGAAGGGTTCCCAAGCGGACTTTCAGTGTCAAAAGATGATATTGATGAACAACTGCGGCGCAGGCAGCAGGGGTACGGGCGAGGCCGTCGTATGCAAATTGAAACAGATACGGTTGAAGTCACAAGCGGAATCCGATTTGGGAAAACACTTGGGTCGCCAATTGCAATGCGAATCTTAAATCGAGATTTTAAAAATTGGGTTCATAAAATGGCAATTTGGGACGAGGCACCAGACAACTTACAAGTCGTAACAAGGCCAAGACCAGGGCATGCCGATTTGGCTGGTGTCATTAAATATGACCATGAAGATATCCGAAACGTTCTTGAGCGCGCGAGCGCAAGAAACACTGCAACAATGGTTGCGGCAGGTGCGCTTGCAAAGCAACTGCTGGCACACTTTGGAATTGCTGTGACAGCACATGTTGTTGAACTTGGCAATGTTAAAGCAGAGGCCATTCCGGATAGTTGGGAAGAACTTGTGACATCTGCAGATGCATCCGTCGTTCGTGTTGCGAATAAGAACAGCGAAAAAGCAATGATTGCACGTATAGATGAAGCGCGTGATAAAGGTGACACGGTAGGCGGCGTATTTGAGGTTATTGTACGCGGATGCCCGATTGGCCTTGGAAGTTACGTACATCCGGATAGAAAATTAGATGGTCGACTTGCCGGCGCTTTGATGAGTATTCAGGCTATAAAAGGTGTTGAAATCGGACTGGGTTTTGAAGCAGCACGCCGGTTTGGGTCGCAAGTTCATGATGCGATTACACATGACGGCTCAAGATATATGCGACCGACGAATGGTGCAGGCGGGCTTGAAGGCGGCGTTACAAATGGACAAGATGTTGTGTTGCGCGTAGCTATGAAACCTATTTCCACACTTTATAAGCCGCTTAACAGTGTGAATATGGAAACGAAGGAAGTCGAACCTGCTTCCATCCAACGTTCAGATTATTGCGCGGTTCCAGCTGCATCTGTTGTTGGAGAGAACGTTACAGCATGGGTAATCGCAACAGCATTCATGGAGAAATTCGGCGGGGATTCTGTTTCACAAATTGAAGATAACCTGGCTCTGTACAAAGAACGTGTGGGGAAACGATGATGGAACTTACGGTTCGCTCCAAACAAGGCGTATATCCAATTTATATTGGTGAAAACGAATATTTATTATTTCCAGGTTGTTTACAAAAAACTAAAATTGGCACGGAGTGTCCGATTGTTATCATCACGGATACGAATGTCCTTCAAGCCTCATACCCTCTGCAGATTCAATCGATTTTAAGCGATGCAGGGTATCAAGTTCATATCGTGGACATCGAACCAGGAGACGAAAGTAAGTCCCTTAAGACTTGTGAATCTATTTATTATCGACTGCTCGATTTGGGAATAAGGCGGAACGGTGTGGTAGTGGCCGTTGGCGGTGGTGTCATAGGTGACCTTGCAGGGTTTGTGGCAGCAACATACGAACGCGGCATCCGGTTTATCCAAGCTCCAACAACGCTCCTCGCCCATGACAGTAGTATTGGGGGTAAAGTAGGCATTAACCTGGCTCGCGGCAAAAACTTAGTGGGTGCCTTCTATCCGCCGCAATTTGTAATCTATAACGTGAGTGTACTGAAAACACTCCCCTTGCGCGAGTGGCAGAACGGTATGGCAGAAGTCATTAAGCATGGATTGATTAATAATCGAGAACTTGCAAACCGCCTTTATGAACACCCTTTATTGCAGTACTCCAGAGACGAGGAGGCTGTAACACTTTTGGCAGATGCAATGAAAGTGAAAGTGGATATTGTGGAGGAAGACGAGCTGGAGTCTGGAATCCGCATGGCACTTAACATTGGTCATACAATTGGCCATGCCGTAGAGCAATTGTCCAATTATACAATTCACCACGGTGAAGCAGTCGCAATCGGCATCTGTGCAGAAGCAAAAATTTCTGCAGCAAGAGGATTTATTACTGAAAAAGACTTAGCATTTATAAACGAATTATTCGAAAAACATGGGCTTCCAACAAAGGTCCCAGATTATCCGATTGAGGATATCTTTGCAAAAATTGACGTTGACAAAAAACACCGTGGTGCTGGTTGGACATTTGCCCTGCCAAGCACACACAATCGAGCTGAAATTGTTCATAACGTAACAAAAGATGAAGTACGAGCCGCATGCCGCGCTTAAAGCGTATAGAGGAGGAAAAGGAAACATGATACGGGTGAGAGGGATTCGCGGTGCCACAACAACAGAAGATAATTCTGCTGAAGCTATTCATACGGCTACTCGGGATTTACTAGACAGGGTGATAGAAGAAAATCAAATACAGCCAGACGATGTTGCAAGTGTACTTTTGACTATGACACCGGATTTAACAGCAACGTTTCCAGCTGCAGCAATTCGCAGTCGACCCGGTTGGCAATGGGTTCCTCTTATGTGTGCAAAGGAGCTTGATGTCCCTGGTGGATTATCAAAGTGCGTCCGTATATTAATTCACGTAAATACTGAGAAAACACAACAAGAAATTGTCCATGTCTACTTGGGAGAGGCAATTGTGCTTCGCCCAGACTTGAGCAGAGGGTAATTCAAGATGTATCCGTTTTCACTTTAAAATAAGCAAATTTTGAATAAGTTAGGCGCTTTCATCGGTTGACGGACAGCGTAAATCCGCTTATGATGAAGCGCATAGATTTATAAATGAGTTTGGTGTCATTTAGTTGAGTTGAGTGTAAGTGAAAAATGAGCTGAGTTGCTGAAATCGTTTATAGTGCAATAACTATTTCTAGTGAGTATTACAAATGAGTACTAACTAGGAAATAGTCTGATTTTGGCAGAGCTGAGGGAGATGAGCTTAGATGAGTACAGTAGTTTTGGATGCGTTACAAACAGTAGCGCAGGGCGATGTACTAAGTGAAATTCAGGCTGAAGCATTCGCATTATCGCTGATGTCGGGAGATGTAACTCCGATTCAAACTGCCGGAGTGATAGCTGCAATGGCGGCGCGCGGTGAGCAAGTGTCAGAAATCATCGGTTTTGCGAAAGCGATGAGGGGCAGGAGTTCATCCATTGCTGTTCCGTTCGAGGTATTAGATACATGTGGTACAGGCGGAGATGGAGCTAAGACATTTAACATCTCGACAGCAGTGGCCATCATTTGTGCAGCAGCTGGCGTAAAGGTAGCTAAACACGGAAACAGAGCTGTATCAAGCAAAGCGGGCAGTG
>JAKADF010000092.1 GCA_021820805.1 Bacillota bacterium | reverse complement strand
GCCAATTAGTGAAGACGTCGAACAGTCTATGGAAGAACGTAAAGTTGTTGTGAATACGTCTGTAGGCGAATACGGTGTCCTACGCGATCGTATGGAACGATTCACATCGCGGGTTATTTCCCCAATTATTGCGGCAGGAGATCCAATAGGTGCCGTTGTATTGTTGTCCCGTGATGAAGGGGTCAAGATGGGCGATATGGAACAGAAGATTGCAGAAACAGCCGCATTATTTCTCGGAAAGCAAATGGAACAGTAAAAGACAGAAGAAATGGACGCAATGGCCCGCGTATTGAAAAAGCGGGCCTTTCGGCTAGCTGAAGGACTAACTGAGTCTTCTGTCCCATATTTATTGGGACAGGGACGGTTTCTTGTAGGGAGGACTTGCTAGTGCCAAAACAGCGTTCATTTGTACACGGAGCTATGCTACTCGCGGGTGCGGCGGTCATTACAAAATTACTAGGGTCCGTGTATACGATTATTTTACAAAATGTCATTGGTGATCATGGGATGGGCCTTTTTCAAATGGCTTATCCAATTTACGCGACACTGCTCGCAATCGCCACGGCCGGGTTTCCAGTTGCAATTTCAAAGCTCGTTTCGGAAAGGTTAGCCTTAAATGATATGGCAGGTGCGAAACAAGTACTCAGAATTTCATTACACTTGCTTTCCATTCTCGGCCTCGTGTCATTTTGCGTTCTATTTTTCGGGGCTGAAACCTTTGCACGAATAGCTGGAGATCCGGCAGCAAAAGCAGCGATACAAGCAATTTCACCGGCACTCCTTGTCGTGCCGATACTAAGTGCGGTACGCGGGTATTTTCAAGGTTATCAATGGATGGAACCTACAGCGGCATCACAAGTTATCGAGCAGTTTGTTCGAGTGGCAACAATTATTGGCCTCGCAGTATGGCTTACAAGTGCTGGGTTTGGCGAATCAGTTTCAGTTGCCGGTGCCGCTTTTGGAGCAGTTACTGGTGCCCTCGGAGGCCTTATTTCAATATCATATTTCTGGATGCGCCGACCAAAAGACAGTATTAATCAGGGCGTTCGTTCTTCAACAAGCAGCCTCACAAAACGATTGATACTCTATGCGTTTCCAATTAGTCTAGGTGCTCTTGTAGTGCCGCTTATGAATAATGTGGATGTAATGACAGTCGTAAACTTGTTGAAAAATACTGGCGAATCGCAAGGCATGGCTACGACACAGTTTGGCCTTTTAAGCGGCCGAGCATTCAAACTTATGATGCTGCCGACAACCCTTGCCGCTGGGATTGGTATTGCAGTTATGCCAGCCATATCGGAAGCATTCACACTTGGATTTCGGCGACTTTTATCCACGAGGGTAAATCTCGCTTTGCGGATGACTATATTACTCTCTTTACCTGCCACAGTTGGGCTTATTGTTGTTGCAGGACCAGTAAATTACGCACTTTTTCGAGATGGTGCAGGTACTTCTACTATACAGGTGTTAGCTCTGGCAATTCTATTTGCAAGTTTGCAAACGACAATTGCTGCAATACTCCAGGGGGCAGGGTGGATTTATCTTCCTGTTTTTCATTTGCTCCTTGCATGCGGCGTAAAATTGATTGCTAATATATGGTTTGTACCTTTGTTTGGTATTCAAGGTGCAGCACTTGCAACGGTGGTTAGTTATGCTATAGCAGCTCTATTAAACTTAGCTGCAATGGTAAGATTGCTCGGAGAAAGAGTACTTTGGTCAGAATGGTTTGTCAAGCCGCTAATAGCAACATTTATTATGTTTGGTGCAGTTTTTGCGCTTTACCACGTGTGGTTAAGCTGCGGCGGTATGGAACTTGGAAGAGGAATTGCTACTTTATCGACTATTATAGCCATGAGTGTTGGTATTTTGGTGTACGGACTTGCAATTCTTGTCAGTGGAAGTTTATCATCTGAAGAACTGGCATCTGTCCCTAGGATTGGCCCTAAGCTTGTATTTTGGTGTTCAAAGTTTGGATTTATTGAGTAGTGTGGCTCGACTGAGAAATGGAGGAGTGAAGTGAATTCATGGCCACGATTCATGTTGTAGGACTCGGGCCAGGTGATTTATCTCGAGTGCCCATTGGTGTCATGGACTTATTACAATCTGGCTTACCCGTATTTCTGCGGACAAATCGACACCCAGCAGTAGAAGGACTTTCAAAACGCGGTGTACAGTTTGAAACATTTGATTCAATTTATGAGACAAAAGATACGTTTGAAGAGGTTTACTCACAAATTGCAAAAACCTTGATTGAAAAAGCAACGGAATTTGGTGATATTATATACGCAGTTCCCGGGCACCCGCTTGTTGCGGAACAATCCGTGCAAAATTTGCTTCATAGTGAGACAAATAACCTTACTGTATACATAGGGGCGGGTCAAAGCTTTTTAGATCCGGTCTGTAAGGCGGTTATGATTGACCCAATCCAAGGGTTTATTCTGCTTGATGGTACGAGCTTGTCTGAACAAGATCTGCAGCCCAGGATGGAAACATTCATTGCACAGGTGTATGACCGAGAAATTGCGTCAAACGTCAAGTTAACTTTGATGGGTATTTATCCTGATGAATACAGCATTACGGTAATTCGGGCTGCTGGTGTGAATGGATTAGAACGTATAGAAACTATGCCGCTATATGAGTTGGACAGGGTGCCTTGGATTGACCATTTAACGACAGTATATGTACCGAAAGCAACAGAGCAAAGTGTTCTTGCTCGCGACCCGTGGTATGTTACCGGGATTGTCCGCCGTTTACGAGAGCCGGAAGGCTGTCCCTGGGACAGGGAGCAAACTCATGAATCTCTTCGCCCGTATGCAATTGAAGAGGCCTACGAGGTTGCAGAAGCGATTGATGAAAACGATATCGATGGCTTAGCTTCAGAACTTGGTGACCTATTTCTGCAAGTGCTGTTGCATGCACAGATTGCTGCAGAGGTTGGTGACTTTACGCTTCGCGACGTCTATAAGTTGCTTTCAGAAAAGCTTATTAGAAGACATCCTCATGTATTTGGGGATGTACGCGTGAGCTCTGCAGAAGATGCACAAGAATCGTGGCGCAGAGCTAAGGCAAAGGAATCTTTTGAAAACACGGGAACATCGCTCCTGTCCCAAATAAAACATGGCAAGCCTGCATTTTGGAGGGCTGTACAGGTACAAAAACAAGCTGCAAAGGTCGGGTTTGATTGGAAAAATGCAGGCCAGGTTTTAGAAAAGGTAAAGGAGGAAATAAATGAGATAGAAATGGAATTAGACAAAGGCCGATTTGACCTTGCAAAAGAGGAGCTTGGAGACTTATTATTTGCAACTGTTAATCTTTCTAGATGGCTTAAAGCGGACCCAGAAACAATATTAGCAGCTGCAACACATAAGTTTGAAAAAAGATTCGCTTTTGTCGAGCAGCGAGTTAAAGAAAATGGCAATAATTGGTCTTCGTTGACCATAAAACAGCTGAATTCATTCTGGAATGAGGCAAAAATGAAGAGTAATCACAAAAACTAGCAGGAATTTGCGGGGGAACCACGAATATTCTCCCCGATATTCCCATGAAGGGGGCTTTTTTTAGTGAACAAAATGGATTTAGTCAACAAGGTTGCAGATAAGACTGGGCTCAAGAAAAAGGATGCCGAACTTGCTGTTAATAGTGTATTCGAAACTATCGAAGAAGCACTTTCTAACGGAGATAAGGTTCAGGTTATTGGCTTTGGAACTTTTGAGACCCGTTCACGTTCTGCCCGTTCAGGAAGAAATCCGCAAACAGGTGAAACGATTGAGATTCCAGCTTCAACAGTTCCAGCATTTAAGCCTGGGAACAAGTTGAAGGAGAGCACTCGCTAATTGCGCCTAGATAAGTTTCTCAAGGTAACTCGTCTGATAAAACGACGTACGTTAGCAAAAGAAATTTGTGATGCGGGCAGAATCAATATTAATGACCGTACTGCAAAAGCGAGTGCTGAGGTACGTATTGGGGACGTTATTACGATTCGATATGGACAAAAGATGGTTAAAGTTCGAGTCGAAAAGGTGATAGATAACCCGCGCAAAGAAGAATCGTATCAACTGTACGAGGTATTATCAGAAGATGTTAATCCAGTTGTAGATACTAGATTTGTGGATGATGCAACTTAGGTTTGAAGAAACTTATAATGATTTGTGAGAGAACCTCCACTGCAGGGGGTTCTCTCTTTTTATAGGAGTTAGTCATATGGCGTGATTCTTTGTTCTACCCAGCATTTCTTTACATACAATGGTTTTGGGAGGCTGGACAGGTTGGGGGTGTAAGGAATGGCCGCAACGGAGGGACATGATGTACACATACTGTCGCGTAAACATATTGAAGTTACTGGTGTCTCAAGTGTCGAAAGCTTTGATGTTACAGAATTTTCATTAATCACAAGTGCAGGACCGCTCTCTATTAAAGGGACAAATCTGCATATGAAACACTTGGATTTAGAATCCGGAGTTGTGGTTATTGAAGGAACCGTAATGAGTATGAATTATGTTGTGGAACGGGACAAAAATAAGAACTTTATAAGAAGGATTATTCGGTGATGACACAAAGTCCAGCAAATTACATCATTCTAATGTTGGCATCAGGAATGATAATGGGTGCGGTGTTTGACATTTATAACACCGTTACTAGTGCTGCAAATTGGCTTAGGTTTCTACGAGCAATTTTGGATATCGTTTTTTTTGTCGTAGCTGCCTTCTTCGTATTTCAAGTTTCCCTAATTACGGACAACGGGCGATTTCGCCTGTATACTTTTGGGCTTTTGTTAATTGGTTATGTTATTTATCGAGTAATTTTTCATCGTATGGTTGTTGCCAGTGCACACGCAATAATTCGCTTTATTCGTGCAATAATCTTAGGCGTGTGGAAAATTATCTTACTTCTTATCGTTAATCCAATTCGAATTATTTTACGTATAACTCGAGTTCTATTGATTAACTTATATCGCATCTTGTGCAAAATCGAAGATATTATTAGTTGGTGTGTTGTAAAAGTAAGTAAGATTGCCTTATTTCCGTTTAAAGGTTATACAAAAATTTTCCCAAATTACATGTTAAAACTTAGAAAATATGAGGAGGGAATCTGGATGCGTCTGTCGAATTGGCTGAAGAGACGCCCAGACGGGGCTTAACTTATATAGGGAGTTGTCCGTATTGCCAACGCGCACAACTTTGCTTTCAATGGGGCAACATAGGAATACGACAAACCATCCGGATAAGTTCCATAGAAAGCAAAAAACAAAATTAGCTTGGTTTAAACTCCGTTACCTTGGTCTAGCACTTATTCTGGGCTTTGTTGTTTATGAGTTTGTATACGTTCAGGCTCCAGAATTAGCACGTTTAAATCAGCAGCGCACAGCACTACAGGGCCAATTGACAAATTTGCAACATCAACAAAAAACGCTAAATGGTCAAATTCAACAACTTCAGTCAGATGCATATATTGCAAAGTACGCAACAAGTCACTATAACTTAATTCTCCCAGGGCAAGTTCCTTTTGACCTGGGACATTAAGTGAGAAATCGCCTTGACACTTTTTTTTGTAATTACTTATACTGTATAAAGGCATTTTTTAAAATTCTAAGGAGGAAATACTTCTGTATGTCCATTGAAGTCGGCAGCAAATTGTCTGGGAAGGTTACGGGTATAACTCATTTTGGTGCATTTATTTTGCTGCCGGGAG
The DNA here is from genome assembly GCA_021820805.1 of Bacillota bacterium. Next base: position 3,705 of record JAKADF010000092.1, on the reverse strand, counting down.
GCGCTACAGGACTTGTGCACATCTCGGAAGTCTCGAACTCATACGTTAAGGATATTCATGACCATCTTAAAGTCAACGACGAAGTGACTGTAAAGGTGATAAACGTCGATAATGACGGGAAGATTGGACTCTCTATTCGCCAGGCAGATGAAAACGCACCTGCGCAAAGACCAAACAACTTTGGCGGAGACAGAGACAGAGGTCGTTCACGTCACGGCGGCGGCCACGGCGGCCACGGTGGCGGTCCTCGTCAATCCTTTGAAGATAAAATGAGTCGCTTTTTAAAAGACAGCGAGGAAAGACTGCAGGCGTTGCGCCGTAGCGAGGCGAAACGCGGCGGTCGTGGCGGTCGGCGTGGTTAACTCCAAATATTAAAGGGCACATTAAGTGCCCTTTTGCAGCGTTATAGGAGGATTTCAGATTGACTGATAACGATAAAGCATATCTAGAATATGAGTTAAGTGACGGCCGACGTGTTATGCTTGCTTTTCATAATATTGATGACCGAGATGGTTGTTATATCTCACTTGATATGTATAAAGGTCAGCTTGGTCCTGTAACTGATGAGGTATTAGAACGTATTCTAGGTAAGTTTAGGGGTTCCATATTGTTACCAGATACTGACGAATGAGGAGATGGAATGTAGGCTATGGCTTTGAATGGACATTTCATATTCCTTATTGATTTTTTGATTATATTTGTACTAATGGCTGTTGTTGGTATCGTTCGTTTAGCAAAAGAAGGTCGTGTTGCAAGTTCAATTCTGGTACTACTTTGTGCTGGGATTTTTTGTATTAGTACCTTTTTGGCAGCAACTTTGTAATAGCTGATTGAAAAAGGAGAGACGTATTATCGCCTCTCCTTTTTTCACGATTCAATTCTTGTACGCCGATACCGGAAAAATGCTTGGTTCAGCATTTGAATGGATTTGCGATCACGATTTTGGAACGCCCTCCTCAGTTGACTGCAGAGCCATTCTGGCATTCCATTCACCTCGCATCCCGTGATCTATTGTGTCGATTAAAGTCGTGCTTTTATATAACTATGACTATGATACGCACATCCTTTTATTGTTGCCTCTATTCTGGCCGAATAAATTGCGTAAGGTTACTTTTTACTTGAATGACAGGTATTCCAGCCTTTTCAAAAAGTTCTTTTGCATATGGACAAGGACGATACGACTCCTCAAAATATACGTGAGCTATACCTGCTTGAATGATACTTTTTGTACATGACAAGCAAGGCAAGTGTGTTACGTAGAGATCAGCGTTTTGTGTCGCAATACCGAACCTGGCACATTGTAAAAGAGCGTTTTGTTCGGCATGAATCGCGCGAATACAGTGCCCGTCGACAATTTTGCACCCCACATCGGTACAGTGAACATCTCCAGTGATAGATCCGTTGTAACCACTCGCTATCATACGTTTATCGCGTACAATTACACATCCGACGGATAATCTTGTGCAGGTCGAGCGCATTGCCATCACTTTGCTTTGCGATGCAAAAAATTCGTGCCATGACATACGTGTCGATTCTTGGCTATTGTCAGATTCCATTATTGGAGCCCCTTTAAGATGAATTTCCATGAGGTAATTCTATTTGATTTTCAAATTATATCTAAAATTCGTCACAGAATGTGCCAGTTGCATATATCTGTCGAAATACCTGCAGAATGTCGGAAGATTTTACTTTTCTTAACCCTTGTTTTGACAAACTTAGCTGCATACACCCCTTTATAATGACCATACACATGATAGGTTGGAAAGGGGTTCATGCCATGTCTCGCGTTTCTGTTAGTGAGCATGCTTCCGGCTTTACTTCTCGGTCTGCCACACTTCCACACTGGCCGATACAGGCGTGGCCGCGCGTATTTATGCTGTCTGCAACTGCTTTGCTGCTTGGGCGAGCATCAATTTTGCACGTTGTTTCGCCTTTCCTTTTTGCTTATTACATTATTTTGTTTGAACTTGCCGGACGTAAACGTTCATGGCCGGCGTATTTAGGAATCATTGGGGCGTGGACAGTACAAGGGCCAAATTTGGCAATTGGAATGCTGGCCGAATTTATATTCTACCGGTTAATGAGAAAGATTATATTTCGGTCTAAGTCTCCCGATTTGCATTTTATTCCGGTTATCGGAGGACTCACAGCTGTGATTGTCCGGTTGGCGATGGTCGGGACAGTTTGGACCAAGTACGACGTATTGCTCGCACTTGCAGGCGGGGCACTGGTCATGATTTTGTGTCTTATATTTCTGCAGTGCATGGCTGTTTTTGTTGGACAAGACCAAACCAAAAATCTTAAGAATGAACAAATTTTAAGCCTTGTAATACTAGTCGGATCAATCATGACGGGTTTTTCTGGTCTTATGTTCCATAACATCTCTATCGCACAGGTTGCATTAGATTGGTTAGTACTCCTTCTTGCATGCGGCGGTATGGGAATCGGAGCTGGCGGAGCTATCGTCGTGAGTATGCTGGGCCTTTTAAACCATATGGATACATTAGCAACAGTTGCTATTTTAGGGTTTTCTGGACTATTAGCAGGTGTCTTGAAAGATGCTCCAAAGTTCTGGGTTGGGTTAACGTTCTTTATTAGTTCTGGAGTCCTAACATTGGCACAAGCGCCTGATATGTATGTCGTATATACATCGTCAATCGCGGCAGGTGCCGGAGTTCTTCTGTATTGGTTTACTCCGCGTCGCTTTACTAAAGCATTAAAGGAGTATATGCCTGGAACTGAAGAATACCAGTCTTCACAGCGGCAGCATGTGACAAAAGTGAATGCATTGTTGCTTGAGAAGCTGAACGAGATTGGTCAAGTTTTTGACGAATTGTCTGTTGCGTTTTCTGAGACTGGTGAAAGTACAGTTTTAACAAAACAGCAGCTTATGAATCAAGTTGTCAGCGCAGCTTCAAGGGATGTATGCGGTTCATGTCCGCGACGAAATAAATGTTGGGGACAAGATGGTGAAGAAACTTACCGTGATATCGCATCTTCTGCATCAAAATTAGATGGGCACCTAAAGCTCGGTGTAGGCGCAGCAACAAAGGAACTTCGGGAACGATGTGTTCGATTAGATCCAATGATGAGCGTGTTAAAGAATAATCTTGAAATAACAGAGCGGGATGTATTGTGGATTGCCAAGCTTCAAGAATATAAAACTCTTGTATCTGCTCAATTGGCTGGTGTAGCATCAGTCATCCGGACAATGGCATCTGAGATTGATGCCGGAAATAAAACATCCCTGTCTGGAGAAGACCAAATTATGTCGGCACTTGAACAGTTAGGTTTATATGTAGATAACGTACGCATTGTAAACTTAGATCCAGGAAAGGTGGAAATTGAGGTCACTCAACCGACACAAGGGGCTTATGAGAACTCGTCTCGTGTAATCGCACCGCTCTTGTCTGGTATTGTTGGTGAAAATATATCAGTTTCAAAGGTTATGGGTTGCGCGCCAGGTCCATGCACTAGTGTGTTCTCCTCTGCTTGTTTGTTTCAAGTTGATACAGCAGTTGCTTCAGTTGCGAAAGATGGAAGAGTCGTTTCTGGTGATACGCATGCGTCGATGGATTGAGGAAATGGCCGATTTGCTGTTGCAGTCAGTGACGGAATGGGAAACGGTGAACATGCGAAACGAGAATCGAAAGCGGCAATTGACCTATTGAGAAAACTGTTGAAGGCAGGTTTTGACGAGAAACT
>JAKADF010000091.1:5825-9401 GCA_021820805.1 Bacillota bacterium | reverse complement strand
TCCAGAACCCGAACACCTTCCCTAATCACCTCAGGTCCGATTCCATCACCAGGAATAACGGCAATCCGAAAATTCTTCACGCTGTAACCACTCCTTTATAAATTAGTACAAGCAACTAATATGCCAATATTCAGTTTTTATCTAAAACCCTGCACTGCTTTGATTTACCTTCTACGAAGCTGCTTTATGTGTTGCAAGTGCGCAACATAATTGCAGCAAAATGATGCAAAAAATAATCATTATATGAAACAATTAATCAGGCTCCACTATATATCCTAAGGATCTTAACTTTTTCAGATGTCTCCATACTGTTGTTCGATGCATACCTAATGTATCAGCACATTTTGAAACACTGCTTGTTTTCTCGTAAGCCCTAAGTAATTGAATATCTTCCAAACTAAGTGAGTGGTGCGGTGAATTGCTAGTTTGTTTCTCAAACGAACGGAAAGAACCAGCACACATCTCTTGAATCAATTCATCTGCAACGAAATCACAGTTTCCAGTCATTACTACCGCTCTTTCAATAACATTTCTTAGCTCACGTATATTTCCAGGCCAGTCATAATGTATTAGGTTATAATAAGCTGCATCACTTAACATAATGTTGCTTTTTCTATACTTAAACATAAATTCTCGAACAAAAATATTTGTCAGCGGAATGATATCTTCTTTTCTTTCTCGAAGCGGCGGTACATGCAATGATAAAACATAAAGTCGATAGAATAAATCTGAGCGAAAGGCACCTTTCTGTACGAGTTCTTGTAAGGGTTGATGAGTTGCTGCAATCACTCGAACATCCACTGGTATCATCGCTTTTCCGCCTACACGGAGCACCTCTCGCTGTTGTAAGACCCGTAAAAGACGTCCTTGAAAACTGAGCGGCAATTCTCCAATTTCATCAAGAAACAATGTCCCCCCGTGAGCAAGCTCAAACAGCCCTTGCTTACCTCCTCGATTAGCCCCGGTAAAAGCACCTTCATCATATCCGAACAATTCACTCTCCAAAAGTGAATCTGGCAGAGCAGCACAGTTCACTGCTACAAAAGGTCCTCTTGCACGCGGGCTGATATTGTGCATACTCTGCGCAAACAACTCTTTTCCAGTACCTGACTCACCAGTGATGAGTACCGTCGCGTCCACTTCACCACACTGGCGTGCAGTGTCTTTTACACGTCGTGAAGAATCTGCAATTGCGACAATATCGTCAAACTGAAATTTGGCTTCGAAACCAACATTATTCAACTTTCTTCGAACCATTTGCTCATATTTCTGTAACCTTGTTACATCTTGGAATGTGGATATTGCGCCAACGATTTCTCCAGAGATACAAATAGGTACACGATTTGCAGCAACCATTCGGCCATTAACTGAAATAATGTCTTCCAATTCTATTTCACGCTGATGTAAAACGCGAGGTAATCCAGCCGTGGGATTAAAAGATATTAAAGGTTTCCCAATTGCATTCTCAACAGAAACTCCGAGTATTTCACTAGCTTGGTTATTAAATACGGTCACAATTCCTTCTTCATCAACACAGATAATTCCATCATGAGAATATTGCGTGACTGCTTGATAAAATAAAGACTGCTGATGCTCAACGGCTATTCCTGCCCGAATTAGTGCAAGTACTTTGACTAAGTTTGATTTCAGATCATCTTTATTAACATAACAAATACTAATTTCATTATTTTCGGAAACCGAAAAATCCCCCAACTTAGTTTTTCTCTCATTTTCAACATAAGTACTTAAACGAATAACAGTAACGCCATTTTGTATCTGTTTAAAACTGTTTGTGATGAGAAGCTTTACTCTTGAACTACACATAAAGGAATTTGCCTCGCCTGTCACTTTAAACATTTTTACGGGCTTTATGTGCTCCACATGACTTAACTCCAAACAAAACCCAATTTGCTCCAGGATTCCCGAAACCATGCAGCATAGTGCTTCATCATTGAAAATATGAAGTTCAATAGTCATATCATGCCGCCTTTTCCATACAAATCTGATTTATACTCGCCATTTCATTCAGAGCCCAACCTTTGGAGCTATCATACCTACATAGCTCCTTGATTACTAGAGGTAATCTGGATGAAAATAACAAAAAAAGACTCTTGCTCAAAAAAAGCGAGAGTCTTTTTTGTTAACTTATAAAGTTAATTGGATAGTTCACGGTACTTACTCGAGAAAAATAAAAGAGGATTGCCGCCCTGTAATTTCAATGCAGTAACTTCGCCGATAAACAAGGAATGATCTCCGCCATCGTACTCTGCCCAAAGATTACACACTAAATTAGAAAGGCATGTTCCGAGGACTGGAATGTCATTTAGATAATCATACTGAATCGTTTTTTCAATTTCAGGGTCGGGCTCTCCTGCATAATAATTAGATAGATCACTTTGATCTGCAGATAAAATGCTGATTCCAAATTTTTTTGCTGCTTGTATATATTGATATGTTTCAGCTTCTTTATTTACAGCAACCAGAACTAGCGGAGGATTTAAAGATACAGATGTAAAGGCATTGGCTGTCATACCATGAACTTTACCATGTATCTGTGTAGTAACTACTGTAACTCCAGTTGCGAATGTGCCGAGCACCTTACGAAACTCTGCTGAAGTGATTTGCACGCTTTGCATTATAAACATCCCTTCCGTACTACCACAGCGTGTGGTCACCTGATTGTGTGACACATCAATGGAATGCATCTTTGTAATGCCTTATGTTATTATGCTTCGTTTTTTCTTAATATGGAAGTAAAAAAGAGTTTTTACGAATAGAGTACATAAGTTGCCTCTTCTATATCCTGTTGCTAACAAAAACTAACCTGTAGAACCCAGATGTCGCATAAGGCCAACTTTATTATTTAACAAAAAAAAGCCCCTGCCTCAATTCAGCAAGGGACTTTCGATTCGTTATCATAAACTAAAAATGACGGAGCCTGTTACTTGGGTTGTTTTAATACATCGTGATCGACGTAGCGTTCACCATTTAATTCACTGATTACATTTATTGCAACTTTAGCCCCATCACCAGATGTTACAATTGTATGGACGCTAACTCCCGCGACGGTCCCTGCAGCCCAGATTCCTTCAATATTCGTAAGCCCATTTGAATCTACATCTATGACAGTCTTTATCCTTGGTTCCGTTGCAGGTTTTGTTTTTAAACCGACTTTTTCTGCTAAATCTGCCCATAGCCCTGTAGCTAAAATTACATATTTTGCCTCAAAATTACCACTTTCCGTCTCGAGTTTAAAGCCGTTTTCTTGTTTCTCGATGTTGATTACTTTTGTTGAAATAATTTCGGCCCCAAATTTCTTTGCTTGTTTTTTCCCTTTTTCAATAAGTTCTGGCCCTTCAATGCTGTCTATACCATAATGGTTTTCAATCCACGCGCGTCTTGTAATACTTTGATCGTTATCAAACACGACTGTACTCTTTCCAGCTTTAGCGGCAAACAAGGCCGCACTTGCTCCAGCAGGACCTGCCCCAATTATCGCAATGTCATACATCAATAAACATCTCCCGTCAAAACTTTGGTCTGTACTTACTTTTGTTAAGTATATCTATACTAGTT
>JAKADF010000091.1:0-5815 GCA_021820805.1 Bacillota bacterium | reverse complement strand
CAAATATCAAACTGAAACTATATTTATGGCGCTTTAGTCTTCATAATTGGACATTTCACAGGTCAGGCACTTGTGCATACCCTGATATAAAGAACCATGGGAGGAACCTCAAATGTATGGAATTTCGACTTTTGCAGTTTGGTTTCTCGTGGTGTTTGCCGCTTTTATATTTATTGGTTTTGCTGTCAGTTCGTATAAAAAATCCAATTAATTTTTGTGTGTAAATGTTTTGAAGTTAATAGGAAAACGGAAATAGCCTATAAGATCTGTCCTTGAATTTATCTTGAATTACAGCATTCTGTTACACTGGGCGACATTTACATGTTAAACAGCCGACAAATTGTGCACTAAAAACGCCCCGGCTCTCGAATCGCTAAAACTGGGGTGTTTTTATTTTGGTCATAAGACAACTTAATGCATGGTATGATGGATATATTGGATCCTGTTTGAAGTCACACAAAACGCAACAAACAGTTCTCAGAAATTATGCTAATAAACAAGCAGCAGAACGTTTACCAAAGGTTGAGATGCATGGATAAAACAAAAACATATAATCAATTACTTTCATTTTTAAATCCAGAACAAATTAAAATTGACGAACCTCTAAAAAAACATACTTATACAAAAATCGGTGGAAACGCTGATTTTTTGGTCTTCCCATCTACTTATGAAGATGTCGGCAAAATAGTTCACTCTGCCATCTATGGTGATATTCCTATCACCATATTGGGCAATGGTTCAAATGTAATTATCAAAGACGGGGGAATCCGTGGAATTGTTCTCAATTTAACAAAATTAACTAACATATCCTGTTTCGAGCACAAAATCGTTGCACAAAGTGGTGCTGCAATTATTGATGTATCTAAATTTGCGTTAGACCAACACTTAACAGGTCTCGAATTTGCATGCGGAATTCCTGGTACTGTTGGCGGAGCAGTCTATATGAATGCTGGTGCTTACGGCGGAGAAATGGCTGATGTTCTAGAAAGTGTCCTATTACTAGACAACAAAGGTAACCGAATGACACTAACCAAGAATGAACTTCAATTAGAATATCGAAACAGTATTGTTGCGAAATACGGCTATGTTGTTTTAGAAGCAACTTTTCATCTCAATGCGGGTATTTATGAAGAGATTAAATCAAAAATGGATGAATTAACATTTTTACGTGAATCCAAACAGCCACTCGAGTATCCATCTTGCGGAAGTGTATTTAAACGTCCCCCTGGTTATTTTGCGGGGAAATTAATTCAAGACAGCGATTTACAGGGTACTCAAATTGGAGGTGCTCAAGTATCAACAAAACACGCTGGCTTTATTGTAAATATAAACAATTCATCAGCAACAGATTATATTAAGCTTATCCGTCACGTTCAAAAAACGGTAAGTACTAAGTTTAAAGTTAACCTCGAAACAGAAGTGAAAATTATCGGCGAAGATGAATAAAAGGCTTAAGATACAAGAATTTGCATATAAATTTTGCCCCCTTTTTGACTTAGGGGGCTTTCAACTTTTAGAAAACGTTGTATCAATCTTGCTTACGTTCTCGCTCTCTCGAATACGGCCTACAAACGAACAGGCTAAGGCATAACGTTCAAGGACATAGTCCGCATATGGGGACGGAGAGCCCTCCCCCGCCAACAATTCCAAAAACAAGATAACATCGTCATTTTTTCGTTTTTGATTGCACTTTTCACAAGCACAAAATAGGTTAACAGGATGGTACGGACCGCCTTCTGAGTATGGGATAATGTGGTCTACCGTTGTTGCTTCTTCCCCGCACCACAAACAAGTACTATGGTCACGTGTAAATACAATACGTCTGTAAAGCGCATTATTTTCTGGTGCATCATAAAGCCACAAAATACCAAACATGTCCCACCGTGCTCGGCCCGCAGTCACTTCTTTATTTGCTCGATCAACCGTACAAGGCGTAAGCACTTTTCCTCTTGCGCTTTTTACAGGAACTACAGACCCAAATTTCAGCTTATAACCACAAAAAGGACAGGCGTAATCGGATCCAACTAATTCGGAGATTAACCATATCTTTTTACAATGAGGACACATACCTTCTTTTTTCTTCATTTAAAATTAACCCTTCCAAAGGTTATCCTGTGTATAAGGCTAGGATTGACAGTTCCACATGAAAAATAAGCTGGTACTTTATTTTCATCTAAATAGGAGTCCGATTCCCTTCAATCTTGAAAATCAGTATATCTATGCCCATATGTGCACAAATTAGCAACAGAGGAGGGAACCTTTTGTGAACACACAAAGAACAGTAAGGATTTATCCAATTGGCCAGCCTGAAAACAAACAGGAGGTTCCCATAAGTAGTTTAGTCGAACACTAAAGTACCTAATACAATCGATCAATCTACACAAAAGCCCTCTATGAGGGCTTTTGATATCTTCTCTTCTATTTATAAAGGTTTATAACGGGCAGATTGATACTGAGTGAAAAATCAATTCATAAAATTCCTAATTTTCTATAGCGTAATGTTGCTGTGTTTGACGTTTTTTGTTTGTAAGGTAAACGCTTCTTCATCATCAAACGATCCTGACTTATGTTTCAGCGTAATAAGCGATATTCATTTACGCGCTGGGAAATCAGACTGGGGGTTCCCCTACCATGATTTAACGGCACAAAGAAAATTTAGATACGCTTTACTTGACATGCACAATATAAATCCAAACATGAACGGATTAAACATTAACGGAGATCTGACTGTAACAGGCATGCAAAAAGATTATGATGACATGCTGAAAGTTTTGTACTCCTCTCCACATCCAAAAACTACCCTGTTTGCGATTGGAAATCATGAATTTAATTCTACTTCTCACAAAAATTACGAAAAGTCTTAAATAATTATCCCCAAGTGCTTTTTTTCTCAGGGCACAGCCACAGAACATTGAAAAACGAAGCTTACTCCATGTATAAAAACAAGTTCTCAATGTTCAATGATTCTTGTGTCCGCAACCCATACACGTCAAACCATCGATTTATTGGAGACAGCGAAGGACTATACGTTCAAGCGTACCATGATATAGTTGTCGTGAAAGGAAGGGATTTCACTCATCATACATGGATAAACCAATACACAATTAACCTTTATTCTTAGGATTTTATGTTGCTGTTAACGACATAGTCACCCTGCAGTAATTTACTTACAATATACTCATGCTGGCTTGGAACTTTATATTGAATTGCAAACATCTTACCGGCACGATAGTAAGTAGCCATCACCGGGTATTTTGAAATATGATGCATTATAGTCAAATTTTCCGTATACGCTGCAATATGTTCAGAATCTAATTCCCAAATCGAGTTCATATACCTCTCCCCTGTTAAAAGAATCATAATCTGAACATTCTGTTTTAAAACGTATATTCCTTTATAAGGATATTTAAGCTTGTTTATAAAAAAAGAAGTAGGCACGTACGTATGCCCGACTTCTTTTATTCCTAACAACTAATTACACATCAATTAAATTGCCAGACACTTTGACTAAGGTTACCGTACCTGTAACTGCGATGTACTAATTTTGCGATTCGACCAGTATCAGCTGCACCCATCGCATAGAAAATCGGAATAAAGTGCTCGTTTCCATAAGGAGGCACTGCAAACTTAGCTGTGTTTGCGAGAGAATCGTATTTAAAAAGAGACGAAAGATCCCAATTAACCAGATGCTGCAATAACCAGTCATCAAAATCGATTGCCCACTTATCTACATGCCCATCATCTTGCCAGCGCAATGCACGAAGATTATGAACGGTACCGCCGCTGCCAATAATTAAAACTTCTTTCTCGCGCAGTACGGCCAAAGCCTTCCCTACGTTATACTGCTCTTCTGGGGTTAAAGATGGATCCACAGACATGGCTACAACGGGAATATCGGCATCTGGATACAATAATCGAAGCACTACCCATGCCCCATGGTCAAGCCCTCTTTTTGTTTCGACATCGAAAGGCACACCTTTTTCTAAAAAAAGAGATTTAATCTCAGACGCAATATTGGATTCGCCCTTCGCAGGATATTTAATCTGGTATAGCTCGTCCGGGAATCCGCCAAAATCATAAATCATCTGATATTCATCTATTTCACTTACCTTTTGAACAGAAGATTCATAATGGGCGGAAAACAGCACTATTGCTTTCGGACGCGGGAATGTTCGAACAAAATTATTAAGAAATTGCGTATACTCATTATTCTCAACCGCAAGTAAAGGCGACCCATGAGCAATGAATATAGACGGTACCATCCCAACTTCTCCCCTTAAAATATTTCATAGTCATCATAGTACTACTTGTTCAACACCAGGCAAGCCGCATTTATTTTAACAGCTGTCCTGATGGAGATAATTTAATTTAACTTCTATAATGCTTGGCCTTTTTTGATCCAATCCGTAATGGTCACTACACGTTTTGCTTGATGTTTGATTGCTGCAATAGATGCTTCAGATACACTTCCATCAGCTGCAGCCGTCACACTCGTGCCATATGGATTCCCACCTGCTCCGAACAACACTTTATCAGTATATCCAGGAGCAACAACAATGGCCCCCCAATGATACATTGTCGTATAAAGTGAAAGTATCGTAGCTTCTTGTCCGCCATGTGCGTTTTGGGCACTTGACATTACGCTCACGACTTTGTTCACAGTCTTTCCTTGTGCCCAAAGCCCCCCCAATGTATCCAGAAATTGCTTCATTTGCGATGGTACATTTCCAAACCGGGTTGGAACGCTAAAAATAATTGCGTCTGCCCACTCAATATCGGCAGCTGAAGCAGTTGGCACATCTTGTGTTGCCTCAACATGAGCTTTCCACACAGGGTTCGAAGCAATCGCTGCTTCAGGTGCAAGTTCTGGGACCTTCAAAACCTTAGCATCAGCTCCCGCTTCTTTCGCTGCGCCAGCTGCAGCTTGAGCCATTTTATAATTTGTTCCAGTTGAGCTGTAATAAATTACGGCAAGCCTAATCGACATAATAAACCCCTCCATTAGCGGCGTAAACAGAAAGCTTTCGTAATGAATGCTACTAACGCATATTCTGCGAACCTATTTAGTTTTTACTTGGCTGATTGCGTTATACATTACTTAGAAAAAGGAAATAGCAACGACTTCTTATACCGTTTATGTGAGAACCCTAAAATTAGATTTATGACTTACAAATTGTAAGTATCATACGAGACTACGATAATCTAGATACTTACTTTTTGTCAATATTATATTTTCACTTTGTTTGAGCATCATGGCACCGAAACTGGGAAAGGATGCGGACCAACAAGCTGCAACGCACGGATTTCATTAAGAATTATATTTAGATATTTAATTAGTTAATATACTTTAATTAACTATTTGTGCGCTGAATCACTCTGTCTACTCTTTTGATTTGCTAAACCTAATATGGGTCGTTTCACCCTTTAAAGCCATTTCGGTGCATACACAAGTTCGAAATCGATCGACCTGCTCTGAAAGCCGCACAGATGGCTTTGGCCCGAAATAAAAGGAGACTGAGAATCATGGACGCTATTTTCATGAGTGATTTAGCTATTAAAGTGACTTCCCGCTATTCAGAGTGGTCTGAAACAGAAAAACAAGCAGCCAATCAAGAAGTGATTGATCTCTTTAAGCGATATGAAGATAAAGTTACCCTGCGAGGCGCATATCTAACGCAAGCGTTTCGAGCGGATACTGATTTATTCCTATGGATGTATGCAAAGAATTTTAACGATCTCCAAGATTTACAACTCGATCTTAGACATACAAAATTCGGCCGGTCTGTAGAAACGCCATGGGCTTTTACAGGAATGG
>JAKADF010000090.1 GCA_021820805.1 Bacillota bacterium | reverse complement strand
CGAATCGGTTCTCAAATTTGCTAAGCTGCCTGCCCCGTCGTGTGACAAAGTGCTTGTTATGGTCGGAAGTGCGAATCCGAAATCGCATGTTCAGCTTGAAACTCTAATTCATACTTTGGGGATTCCATGTGTCCGTGTGTCTCCAAATCATCTTGTTGACGCATTTGGCAACCCGAATGAAAAGAGCATTAGTAAAATTGGTCTCCATAATGCAAGCATTGATGAGCTAGGCACGAGTAAAGTCATTGCATTAACCGTAACAGACGAGCGGACTGAAACTTCAAAAGACTTAGGCGAACAAATTGCTGCTGCTTTAGCAAGGATTGCAAAGAACTGGTGTGAAAAGTGGGTTTTGAAAAACGAGCAAATCGGTCTGATTGCAACCGGCGGTGATACAGCTCTTGCCTTGTGCATTGCCCTATCGGCTCGTGCAATATGGCCGCAAGGAGAAATCGAGCCCGGGATGCCCTGGAGCATCGTCAAAACCCCAAATTGCAATATGGCGCTCATTTCAAAAGCCGGCGGGTTTGGAAGCGATGACACGCTCATAAATGCTGTGAAGTCATTCGCTGGTCATACTGAAGCACAAGATGGAGATGAACAAAAATGTCAAAACCGATAATTGCTGTAACAATGGGCGATCCGTCTGGTATTGGACCAGAAATTTCTTTACTCGCGGCAGCAGATGAATCTGTCTTGAAACAAGTTCGCGTGGTCATTATTGGAGATGCTAAGCGGCTTGAACTTGCCAAATCAATTTTGGAAGAACACGGTCGTTTCAAGGAAAAGGCACCTCAAATAGCCATCATTTCCGACGTTTCAGAGGCTAAGTTCAAACCTGGCACAATCGATGTCCTAGACTTGAACAATGTACCTGCTGACTTGCCGTGGGGAGAGATAAGCAAAGCCGCTGGCCAAAGCGCATTCGAATATGTGAAGAAATCAGTTGAACTTGCTGTTACGAAATCGGTTGACGCAATCTGCACAGCTCCGATTAATAAGGAAGCTTGGAAGCTGGCAGGGGTACCTTACCCTGGGCATACAGAGGCGCTGGCAGAGTTATCTGACTCAAAAGCATCTGCCATGATGCTTGTCAATCATGGTCTTCGCGTTGTCCATGTAACAACACACGTCAGCCTGCAGAAAGCGGTTGAAATGGCTACCGCTGAACGGGTACTCAGCCGAATTATGTTAACGGCAGATTCACTGAAACAATTTGGACTTACGAACCCGAAAATTGCAGTTGCAGGTATAAATCCACATGCCGGGGAACATGGGCTGTTTGGAATCGAAGATGAAGCAAACATTCTCCCGGCCATCGAACAAGCCAGAGAAAAGGGCCTTAATGTAACGGGTCCACTGCCTCCCGATTCAGTATTTGCACGGGCTGCAGGCGGGGAGTTTGATGCTGTTATTGCACAGTACCATGACCAAGGACACATCGCCATTAAAATGCTTGGATTTGACACAGGCATCAATGTAACACTCGGTCTGCCCATCTTACGTACATCTGTCGATCATGGTACAGCTTTCGACATTGCCGGCCTTGGAATTGCCCGCGAAACAAGCATGATTGCTTCAATTGATGTTGCAGCAGATTTCTTATCCGGAAATGCGAAAACGGAATAAACGGCTAATCTCCGTTTATTCCGCTTTCTTCTGAAATCAGTCTAACGAATTATAGTTTTGCAACGATTTGCGCCAGCAGATCAACAGCAGCTTGTAAAATAGCTGCATGTTGGGATTCTACTTGTGTAACTCTAACTCCCCTGCTTTGAACAACTTTTACTTTTTCTCTCTCAACTTGCCTTGCTTCCTGAATTATTGCTTCAAGTTCCTTTGTATCAATACTGGTATCGTGCGTTCTCGAAAAAATAAGTAATGCTTGCAATGCGCCTTCCAACGCGAGCTGAGCTAAATACAGAGGTTGCCCTTCAAATTGCGTAACATCAACATTCGAAGACTTTCTAACTACAACAGTCTCTGCCTCGGACTGCACAGCACCTTGTGCAATAACCTGCTCTGCTGCTTGGTTTTCTTTGTTATGCGTGTGATGATGATGGTGCTTTCCCATAGTGCTGCCTCCTCTGTCACCTGTAATACCATTAAAAATGCATGTATTACACTGGACGAAAGGGACAAATCACCGAGGACAAAATCATTATTTTAAGATTCGGCTTAATACCATTCGTAATTCTTAGGAAAACCTCTGTCTGGGTTTAGCTTTGAACCGTTCCAAGTATAATTTATTTCAAAAAATCCACTGTAACTGGGATTTTCGTAGTCTACAGAAATTGTGCTCTTTCCGTTTGGTGATACGTTTGTGATATAGCCGTGCGCCTTTGCAGTGTCTGTTCCTAAATACCTAGTATTTAAAAAGAAAAATACCTTTTGTGCATCTTGATTTTTAGAGTCCATTCCCGCAATTGCAATTAGATTTTGACCGTTCCCCAAATTTACCTCAGCAACGCCGTTCATAAAACCTGTAAGATTGCTCTGCGGAATGTATCCAAGTGATTGAATGATGCTTTCGTCTTTGGTGATATCACCCGTCAAAGGTTGGAATCCGCTTGTATCTTGCAGCGCATTCCAAAACGCCCCATGCTTATTCACGATATTCGATACAAGGCTGTACGATACTGGATAATATAAGAAACCTTGTGCATAACTTGCCCATTCATATGGTGTAAAGTAAATGGTGATGCCATTTTGCGTTAAATAAAATTGATCCTCCATTCGAACTCCTGTGAATGGCTCAAATGTATCTAATTCTTTTTTTGTATCTTCGTTTTCAATAATTTTGCTTACTTGTGATAAGTAATCACTGCTGGAATTAAATATGTCTTTCCATGTATATGAATCCCCTGTTTTTACATTTACAATTACAGATTGTTCATTTGGCATTCCGTGTGCGGCGCCGCTTGGCATGATATAAGATGAAATCATGAAATTCAAAATATCGCCCTGCTGATAGAGTACATTGAATGTACACGTATATTTGTAATTTCCTGCAGGACTACCATTTTTCCCTGGAACATAAATAGAGTCTCTTTTTAGTATCGCATTTATCATGTTTTGAACTGTTTCATTTGGAAGCCCTGAAATAACTGGATATTCAACCTCTTGTTCTGCTGTGTTATATGTTCCCACATTGATTACGACATGACCTGCCCATGAGTCCCCTGCTTTAGATGTTTCAACGGTAGTGTTTGTTTTTATATTAGATAAATTTGACACTTTACTCGCAGGTTTAGGCGTGACCCCTGTGTGGCTTGATGTACACCCAGTCATCAGCATGAGTATAGGAATGGCTGCAATCCATGTTTTTTTCATATACTCGGCACCTCTCTTTAACTCCGGTATAAGGGAAACTTTCACACCATTCCATAATAAAAACCTCATTGTCTCAAGTACACATACTGTGTTCAATAGGGGACAAGAGGTTTTATTATGTAGATCCGCCCATGCCTGATATCAAGCGGACACCAGTTCATTTTCATTAAACTTGCAGTTTCATGCTTCGTGCCATTCTAGCTTCTATTTCATCAGGAGCCTTGATAATATTTTTCGACAGAACCTCGCAGCCGTTCTCAGTGACAAGTACATCATCTTCTATGCGTATGCCGATTGATTCTTCTGGAATATAAATGCCTGGTTCAACCGTCAAAACCATATTGGTTTCCAATTTGTCATACTCACCAACATCGTGGGTATCGAGTCCAAGATAATGGCTTACATTGTAAAAATAGTAGGTCTCAAGTTCCACGTCTTCTTTGATGACTCCAATTTCCTTTAATCCATCTGCTAAAATCCGCTTTGTAATCTCGTTCAGCTCTTTATGCAAAATTCCTGGTTTGATGGCCTCAATCGTTTTGAGTTCAGCTTGCAGGACAATTTCATAAATTTTGCGCTGTCTTTCAGTAAACTTCCCATTTATCGGAAAAGTACGGGTAATATCAGCCTTATAAAGCCCGTATTCTGCACCAACATCCATCAGCACGAGGTTATTTTCCCTTACTGCATTGTTATTTTCTACATAGTGCATAATTGTTGCGTTTTTCCCTGAACCAATGATGGAACGAAATCCAGGACCCACCCCAGATGTTTTTAAAGCAAAATCATAATGGGCTTCTAATTCATATTCCATCATTTCTGGGCGGGCATGATCTATTGCTGCCAAGATACCTTTTTCAGTAATATCTATCGCTTTCTGAATCCGTTCAACTTCAACTTTGGATTTAACCCGACGGAGGCTGCATAATATCGGATATACATTTTGGAGAATTAAGTAGGGATATTTCGCAGTAATTTCTGAAGCAAAAGTTTGCGTACCCGACAGGGGGCCTTGCCACGTCATACGTCCCAAATCCAAATATACATTTTTAAATGTCCCAAAACGGTTCAATTTGGCTAGAGTCGAGTGAAAATCGCACGTATAGAAGATTGATGTGACACCCGATATGTTCTTTGCTTCTTCCCCTGAAAGCATGTTGCCATTCCACTTCTCAACATTCGGGTCAACCTTCTCTATAAATAATTGCTCATTAACTTTACCTTTAACCTTTGTCAACAATAATACAACTCGTTCTTTCATGACACCCGTCAGGTAAAAAAAATTACGGTTTGGCGTATACGGATATAATTCATCCTCAGAACGCTGCACGCTCTCACCCGAAAACAAAATCACCAATGAATTATCTTCTATTTGATTCATAAGACCTATCCGATTGTTCCGAAAAAACTCTTGGTTCACATAGACACCTCCAATTACAAGCAACGCCATTTTACTCAATATCTGAAAGATTCTCAATAAAAAAACCGCACCAGTTACTCGTGCGGCTTCTCTATCTCTGTTATCTTTTATTACAATTCGTTACCAAGCCGTTTCTGCGTTCGAAATTCTGTCGAGAGTCAAGTCCACTTCATTCGGCGCCCTTTCACTATCATCTCGAATCACACGAATTGGCTCGTTTGGTGTTGCATTAACCGTAAAGCGATAAATGTCGAAACGATTGTAGTATCCAACAATATCATGTGCTTGCTTATGTTCTATACTTTGACTTACATCAATCTGTGCGATTACCATTCCTTCTTCACCAACAAGCGGATCTGCAAGATATTCTCCCATTGGTCCCAAAATCATAGATACGGGCCGCGGGCAAGATTCAAGAAGAGCGCGGATGGAGGCATCGCCCTGCGAAAGAATTTCAATTGCCTGCTCATCTAAAGAACATGAAGCAACGATATTGAACACCTTTCCTTCGAATGCATGTGCGGCAGAGCGAATACGAATTGCCTCTGTTAAATTATAATTATGTCCGCCGCCTGTCCGATGGAATGGCCAAGCTGGAGGATATGTTGCAATATGCACTTGTTCACCTTGCGCGAGCAACGCAAATCTCGACAAGGTATTTGTGTTTTCACCGCAAATAAGGGTTCCAAGGCGTCCAACTTCGGTACTTTCCGCACGTAAATATGCAGCATCTCCGTTCGCCCATGTCAATTTTTCTGCCCATGTTGGGACAAGTTTGCGATGGCGATTAACCAGTTTACCATTCGGATCAATCAACAGGTTCGTATTCCACATTGCTCCCATACTTACGGAACCTTTTTCCGTTATCCCTATAGACAAATACACACGATGTGACCTGGCTATTGCACATATTCTATCGAACTGAGGGCTTGGAATCTCTACAGCATTATCAAACAAGCGACGAAAGAATGGGTGTTGGTCTATCGGTGCATAAATAATATTCCATACCGGAAAAGCAGGTATAAAAGATTCTCCAAAAACAACGAGTTGTGCTCCTTTGGCTGCTGCCTCTCCAACGAGCCTGTCAACTTTTCCAATCGTTGCATCTCTATCTAGAAATACTGGCGCTGCCTGAACTGCTGCAGCAACAAATTTTGGGTATATGTCTCCTGACATTTTAATTCTTCCTTTCATATCAATTGGCGATATTATTGTTCGAATAGCTTGAATCAGTAAACGATACATCTTTCCGTTCAGGGCCGGCTAGTGCACCAATAGCCATAAAGAGCCCACCTAACATCAAGATGACAATCTGTGTATATTGGTAAGGCATTACCTGTTTCAGAGCTAACATGTAAAAAGAGGAGAAAGAAGGGATAATCGCTGCTAGACTGTAACCAATGCCATAACCCGATGCACGCACTTCTGTATTAAAGCTTTCAGTAATATAAGCGGTAACAATCGCCCAAACAGGTGTTACAAGCAAGTTAATAAGAATAGCTAGAGCGAAAACGCTTACAGCACTGTGATACCCGGAATGAACGAGAACATAGTAGAGCAGAGGGGCAACTATAAAACTTGAGATTCCAAGCAGAATAAGAACTTTCCGTCTTCCAATTTTTTGACCTAATGCACCTATTGGCACATATACAAGAATAAGAGCTATATTCGCTACTAATTGAGCATTTGTTGTAACGGTGTTGGATACATGAAGGAAATTGAGAACCCCGGGAAGTGCCGACGTAACACCGTTGATGGTAAACCATGCCCCAGTCATCATGACAAATACCTGAATTAAGGTTCTGAGGTTGTGCCCTGTAAACAAGTCTTTCAACGGAGAATCGGCTTTCGTCGTTGATTCTTCCCAAACTCTGGATTCTGGGACTTGGTGATAGTAGTAGTAGAAAAGAATCAGAGAGAGCACAGCACCAAATAGGAATGGAACACGCCAGCCCCAGATTGAATAAACCGAATCAGGTCCAGTTGCAGGCATAATATTTAACGTGATGGCAGTAATAATCGAAACGACTGCGAGGCCTGCGGGAAATCCCGTATTAATTAAAGCACCGAAAGGACCACGTTTTTGCTTGGGGCAATATTCCATAGCAAGCGGGTTTGCACCAGTATATTCGCCGCCTAGGAATACTCCGTCTATCAAGCGTAAAGCTGCTAATAGCACAATCCCCGTCAACCCCCAAAATTTATAGCCAGGCAAGAGGGCAATCAGAAATGTTGAGACTCCGAATCCTGCCACCGATATCAGAGTCGTTTTACGTCTGCCGATTTTATCCCCAAAATGACCAAAAATGATGGAACCAATGGGCCTTCCCAAAAGCGAAAGAGCGAAAATAAGGTAGTACAGCGTTGACGATATTGCACTTGGGAGATTTTTAGGTTCAAAATACGCCATTGCCGGACCTAGCGCAATGACTGGCAGGTATACGTCAATCATGTCTGTAAAAAAACCAAAGAATGCCGCAACCAGCGCTCGTCTTCCTTCACGTGTGAGCACTTCTCCCTGCATGACTGTTCCTCCTTTTATTATAATAAAATTCGGAATATTATAGGTGCAAATATCATGCCAACTTTGATAGACCGCTATGAACGCGTATTTTGAATTGATACAATCGATTTTTGCTATCTTGAAAATAGATTCGAGTCATTTTGATTCAAAATTTGATTCATTATGACTCAAACGAATCAAACTGAATCTCCTTTAACCGTCGTACAACTGTAGACTGACTAAGATTTAAAAGAGTAGCTGTTTTTCGAGTACTATTCGTTTTACGCATAGCTTCTCGGATATACTTTCGTTCCAAATGTGCAACTGCTGCTTTTACGTCATACGGCAAAGTCAATGGGGTATCTGAATGAACGACATCAAGGGGAGTAGACAATACATATTTGAGATCATTATCCGTAATCTGCTCTTTGTCCGAAAGTACAACTATCTTCTCAATTGTATTCTGCAATTGCCTTACGTTCCCTGGCCATGGATAATGCATCAACGTGTGCATTGCTTCCAAAGTTAATCGAACATTTTTATCATACAGTTGGTTATATTGATTTAAAAATTGGGTTGCCAATTCCGGAATATCCTCAAGGCGCTCGCAGAGTGGCGGCAAATGAATTAAGATCACATTCAGCCGATAGTATAAATCCTCTCGAAATGTTCGATTCTGAACCATCTCTTCTAGATTTCGATTTGTAGCTGCGACAAGGCGAAAGTCCACAGGAATCGGTTTTCTGCCGCCAATTCGCGTACACGTCTTATCTTGCAAGGCCTGTAACAGTTTTACTTGCAATGAAACAGGAAGTTCACCGATTTCATCTAAGAACAAAGTTCCGCCATCGGCCAACTCAAAAAACCCTGCTTTCCCACCCTTCATCGCACCCGTAAATGCACCACCCTCATAACCAAACAGTTCGCTTTCTAAAAGTGTCTCCGGAATGGCACCACAGTTGACAGAAATAAAAGGCCCATCCTTTCTCAGACTGAGACGATGAATTGTTTTTGCTGCCAAGGTTTTCCCAGTTCCAGATTCACCTTCAATCACTAAATTCGAATCAACCCTGCTTACCTTTTGTATTAATTCAAGAATCCGGCTCATAGCCGGACTTTTCGTAACAAGTCCAGGAATCTGAGTGGTCATTTGTCTAAGTTCGAGCAGTTCCGAACGATACCTGTCCGCTTGTTCTGCGACTTCTTTCAGTTGCTCCTTTAGATTCAAAAGCTCAGTAATGTCCCTTGAATTGCAAACAACAAGATTGAGTTTCCCATCAGTTCCAAAAATCGGATTCCCTGTAGCCATCAATCTTTTGCCACAACCCGTATCTTGAATTAGGGTAATCCGTCTTTTAGCCCTAATGACCTGAAGGACGACAGATGGCGTAAAGATTCCTTCCTTTTCAATATCGGCCACATTGCGGCCGAGAAGATGACCGGCCGGCACTTCGTAATTTCGTTCACACCCAGGACTCACATAGATTGTTCTGCCTTGTCCATCTGCAACATAAATCCCATCATACGAAAATGATACAATGTTCTCCCAGTCTAATTGCATCACACATTCTCCTTTAGTATGTGTACATGTTGATGTTTCAAAGGGCAAAAAATCTCAACATTTAGCTTTTACCTAGGACATCGGTACCCATCCGATTGAAACAAATAACCATATCATATTTTAGCTTAATCGAGAGGGGGACCTACAATGTACGGAGCATTTGGTGGGTATACAAGATGGGCTGTCGTATTCCTTATCATTTTCGTGCTCTTTATTCTGCTTGTTCCTTATGCAGGAGCAGCAACAAGTTGTGCCGGTGGAGCCGGTTACTAAAAGATATAAGGTGAACAAAGGGCTGCCGTACATTCCGGCAACCCTTTTTCATGTCAAAATTAGAAAAGTTATACTTCTTAGTACCTGCCTGTCAGTACCTTGCGGCGGGTGTAGAACTCAACACCGTCGCGGCCATTAACATGCAAGTCGCCGTAGAAGGAGTTCTTCCAACCAGAGAATGGGAAGAATGACATTGGTGCTGGGACTCCAATGTTTACACCAAGCATTCCTGCGTCTATCTGCTCGCGGAACTGTCTAATTGCTGCTGCGCTGTCAGTAAAGAGGCATGCACCATTCGCAAAATCCGACTGATTTGCTAG
>JAKADF010000089.1 GCA_021820805.1 Bacillota bacterium | reverse complement strand
CAATTCTTCCACACCGACGTTGGTCCTTGAAAGCTGTTATCCGCTTAACGCACTTTATCTGACGCCATACAGATATTTAGTGTATGCAAAGATGGTTAATCAAAATGGAACAGTCCAAAATTTGAGTTCTTTTGCTTCTTCAAAGGTAGCGGGTGGAATTTATAACGCAGATATTCCGGCTGAAATCCGTAAACAGGGCATTACATTAGCTACTAATTCGTTGCCGATGGGCACATTGATGTATGCAGGGGATCCGTCTAACGATTTTATCCAAAGCAACAGTCCGCTGAGTGCAGCCTCGACAGTCGTGCAGCTATTCCTTGCCTGGGTTCACGCGTCGGCTTCCAGAGATACTGAGGCACTTGGGAAACTCTTACCTTCAGGTGTTTCGGTCAAGCAAAATCCTTTATATGGAGTGCCTATAGACAGAATCTCGTATCCGTCTAGATTCGATATAACGCTAGATGTTAGCGGTTCAACCCTGAAATCTGCGTTGGTTCAGGTCGAGGTACGGACGCCGTCTGGTGTATTGGGTGTGAAGTTACAAGTGCAAGCAACGGGTGACCAGCTCAGACTGCAGTCTGTGAGCGTCAGTCCTTCTGCAAAGTGAGCATAAGTATTCCGTTTGGAATTTTCATAACTCATTACTCGTAGGCGCTCTGAGTAAGCGCCTTTTTTCGTATACCCGCTGAAATTACTGAGGTATCCATACCGGAAGGACAGTGTCAAAACTTATCGAATCCACCGTCCAAGATCAGATCAATCCCGCGAATTCTGCACAAGAATTATGTCGGAATATTCCGCATCATGGAGAGAGCGCTTACGGCCCCCTTAATTCATTGCATTTATCTCTTGATCCAATTTTCCTTCATAACTCGACATCTTTATGCCAAATGTATCTGCATAGCTTTGTGCAACGCCGCTGTGCGCATGAGCCAAGAATGTTCTAAATCGTGCCGATCCGTATGTCTGAACCAGGTTTTTAACTGCCAAGTAATCTTCCCATTCCACGTTGTAAGGCGCATTCAAAATATCTTCTTCACTTGCGGTTAAAGGCAGTAATTGTCCGTCTTGTGCGGCTTTCTGTAGATCTTGGTTATATGCAGCTGTAAGAAGTTCTGCGTCGCTTGGATCAACCTGCTTTTGTGCCGCCATTCCATCCATCCATGCGGTACCTTCGTTTAGCCATGTTGGAATGTTATCTCCAATGCCTTCTTGGTTGAATACGGCGTGCGTCAATTCGTGCGTCAGCACGTTCGCAAGATCCGATTGGTTTTGCAAGGCGTAAAGGGGTATCCAAACTTCTGATCCGACCGTGATTCCGCCAGTCCCCGAAACAATGCTCGGGATTTCCTTTGCGTCAACTCCGCCTTTCGCCAGTGCATTCGCATATGCCCTTTTTGAGGAGAACAGTACAACTTTTGTATTCTTTGGAATTTGCCCCAAGTTCGTTTGCAAAATCGGTAAGGAAACTTGGCTGATAAAGTCCTTTGCCATCGTGAGGACTCGGTTGTGGACGCCGGGGTCGCCTGCTGATAACGTGATCCCGTTTGTTAAGTCCACAGTTCTCTCCCCTTGGATTGTGGGCAAGCGACGGATGTGGTTATTCGCTGTCATACCCTCTGCCAAAAGCTCTTGAACCTTTTCTATATCTTGGTTTACGATTTGTATTTGATGTTGAAAGTCACCTGTATTTGACTGCCCTGTTTGACCCATCTGGCCTATGCCGTTAATGATGCCTGAAATTCCTGATCTGCTAGTACCGCCAAAGTTGCCTGACATGAGTAATTGTTCAATGGAAGCAACATCTGCTGTAAGTTGTTGCTCTGCAGCTTGCAATTGCTGCGAAATGTGGTTATATATCTGTGCCGGATTCGGCATGCTAAGATGAATCCCTAGCAGAGAAGCCACTAAAGTGGATAACAAAGTAGCTTTCATCATCAGAGCATTCCTCACTTTATTTATTAGCTAATCCCATTTTACGCAAAGAATATCGAAGTTTCATTGAAAAATTATGTATAACACGATGCGCATAAGGGGGCAGTTCGGGAATTGTCATTCGTACGGTCCACCTCGTTAGGTGAAGGGCAAAGTGAATGGAAAATCGACGAAATGACTGACCTCTATCGGAATAACTGCCGGAATGACATCTATGCTTCTCGTCACTATGCTCCGACGCGGGCGATTACTGCCGAAACAGTCCTAATGCTGCTGCACCCCTAAAGCGCGTGGTCGCCATAGCTACCAAAACAGTGCCAATGGCGCGCGGCCGCAGAGAGCCAAACGGACATAGCTACTGAAATGATCCTAATGCTGCTGCACCTCTAAAGCGCGAGACTGCCATAGCTACCAAAACAGTGCCAATGGCGCGTGGCCGCGGAGAGCTAAGCGGAAATAGCTGCTGAAATGATCCCAATACTGCTGCACCCCTAAGGCACAAGACTGCCATAGCCACCAAAACGACATCTATGCTTCCAGCCACCGTGCCCCATTGCGAGCGATTGCGAACGAAGCAAACTCTATCCAGCTTCTTCCTGAAGCAAGTGGCCCAAGGATCTCCCAGTTGACAACTACTATCCTGTCAAGGCAAAGTTCCGTCGCCACTCGAATAAATACACTCGTATGTTTGAAGTGGGTGCACGAATTAAAAACCGTCAAGATTTCCCTGACATCACGAAGACCTGCACGGAAAAGTACAGGCCTTTAGTTTTATCACCTCTGCAATACGAGTTCTACAACCTCAAATTAACACGTATGCAATGTTAAATGTATTTTATAGGCGGCCCTCTCAAGATACAGGTACTGTTGTGGGTGTATGCTTAGACTTTTAGCTAAAATCTGTGTTCATCTTGCTGCGGTTCGGGCAACAACAAGTGTCGCATGCTCACTCAACCCTTTACTAGAACTGTGAACAAACATCAAATGTTGCCTGCCAACTGGCGGTAATTTTATTTAGACCCCAATATTGGATTATTATACCTGCACAAAGTTAAATTTTGTTTAGATTGCCTCAAATGTTCTAACGACTGATTTTGACATTGATCGACATGCCGATTATAATATTTAGAAAATACAGAATGTGCAGATTGCAAAACCAAACTGCGTTTGGGTGTCAAAAAAAGGATTTTTACCAGTATCTTGTGGGTGAATCGGTGCAAAATCAGCGTAGGAGTGAACAAGATGGAGGACGCATCTCTAAATCAATTATTTGTAATTCGTTATACAAAGGGAACAGACACTAAATTTAGTGTGCCAATGAGCAAAAGACTTGCCGAAAAACAAGCTCAGCTCCTACTAGAGAATGGATTTGAGGTTGAAGTTTTGTTCAGCTCAGAGGCAATTTAATAAATTACCCACTCAGTGCTTTATTAAGATCAAAAGATAATTAAAACCTCTTATGTGTCCCACGTACACGTAATAAATAATTTGGCCGTCAGTTTCCTAAAGGCATTCTGGCAGTACAGGATTCTGGCGGCCTAAGTTACGTTACATCCTCTTATAACAATGATGGTTGTTGCCGTACTTTCAGTGTCTCAACCCTTCGCTGTGCTTGCCTGTTACAATTTCCAGTTTGACTTCAAACAGGCGGGTCTTTGGCAAAGCAGGGTACCCGGGTTTGAAGTGCCAGTTTGGGTCACCGTATCTTTCAAATACTTTATCGAAAAACCAGGTTTGCAGTTTTTCGTCTTCTTCAATAATAGTTGTTGTGCCAAAGGCAACAACGCTTGAGTAAACGAGTGCTGATTGACATGCGTAATCCTTGCCTGGATGTACATCCCCCATGTGGCTGACCTCAATACAGATTTTTGGGTTTGTCTTAAGGTTCTCGAGGAAGTGGCTTTCTCGCATATTGCCGGTATGTAAGTACAGCGTATCTCCGCCTTCATAGACGTAAATCAGTGGTATTACATATGGGTAGCCATCATTATCAACTGTCCCAACATGCGCAATCTTTCCCTGCTTCAGAAATTCAGTAGCTTCTTCTTCTGACATTTGCCTTTTTGCGTTGTGCACAATACCCTTCATTGGATTTCCTCCCTCTAGAAATTTGCTCCGTAAGTAGAATACTTAGTCTATGTTCATAATGGGATAAGTTGAATAAATCATGCAACCAGTGCAGGTCATTCTGGTCATTAGGTCATTCAAGTTATTCAGATTATCCACACCATTTAAGTTGCGGAATTGCTCCTTGTTATAAACCATAAAATGAGCCCAAGAGGCCTTGGGCTCAGCAGTTTATATGTTCTCCTTAGTAACAAGTTTAATCATTATTTTGTAAAATCACTACAAAATGGCCCAAAAAGGCCACCACTGTTTTATGATTGTGCACTCTCTTCGCCTTGTGCCGCTGCACCTCTAGATGGGGCTAGTGCACTGACGAGTACTTCATCTTTATCTGTCAACAATTCCACGCCATCTGGCAATGCAACCTCTCCGATGGTTAAATGATGACCGATTTTTAGCGAGGATACGTCAACGGGAATATTTTCGGGTAGATTTTGCGGTAATGCCCTGACAAGGATGGTACGGGTTTGTTGTTGCACGATTAATCCGCGTTTCTGAGCGGCTTCAATGCCGTGGACTTGGACGGGCACTTCAACTTCCGTTTTGTGATGGCTGTCTGTACGATAAAAGTCTGCATGAATAATCTTTCCACTGACTGGGTGACGCTGTACTTCTTTAATAATTGCAGATAGTGCTTGTCCTTCCACAGATAATTCGACAAATCGGCTCTCTGCTCCAATGTCGCCAGCGAGTGCTCGTTCAGGAACTGAGATAGACATTGGTGGCTGTGTCCCGCCGTACAATACGGCTGGGATCCAGCCTGTCTTTCGCAGCCCATGTAATGTACTCCGCCTGCCCCCTTGATTACTACGAGTCAATGCATTCATGTGAACCTGTTTCACAAGATCTGCCTCCTTTATCACTCGTAAAATTCTGGGTGATATCATATGATAACGGAATCGATTACCTTTCCACTTTTTACGTTACCACTGGTGTTTTACTCCTACAAGTTCATTCCACGATATCTCCTAAATAAGCTTTTGCAATATCCAGACTACCAATATCGACAAAAATTTTTCCTGTTATCGAATATTGTCATAGTTTCGGGGTAAATTTTCCGTTATCATAATGTAGAGGAAGGGGAGGTAACGAAGTGAAACGACGACAAATTTTAGCTATTACTGCTCTGCCAACTCTTCTATCTCTATCAGCCTTCTCGATGCCGGCTTACGCGGCAACAACACCGACGCAAATTCTACAATATGGTTCAAGCGGACAAGATGTCACGCTTTTGCAAACCATGTTGAACCAGGCTGGCTATTCTGTTGGTACGAGTACAAGTAAATTTGACACGAGAACATTGGAAGAAGTAAAGGCCTTTCAACAATCGCATAATCTGACTGCAGATGGTATCGTTGGCCCTATGACGTGGGTAGCGCTTCAGATCGCGGATGCGGGTGTGAAGAAGGGGACGGCAAGCGGATCGTCTGCTGCAACATCTACGACTACACTCCTTGCTAATGTGAAAATGCATATAACTGTTTCTGGACAAGCAGTATCAAATCCATCTGGATTCATCCAGGGTGGAACTGCCTACCTGCCACTATGGTATATACAGCAGGCACTTGAAAAGATTGGCATACATAATACGTGGGACGGGAAGATTTGGGACTTGACTCCGCCTGCAGGTACGAAAGTTGATTTGAATAACATCCAAGCAGGATTGGGTTCATGTTCCATCTCCATTTCAGGCAAGGTCATCTATAATATCAACTCACTTGTTGCAACTGACCCTAGTTCAAGCCAAAAAACAACGTATATGCCAGTTTGGTATGTAGGCCAAGTATTGAAACGAATGGGTATTTCGACATCTTGGAGCAATCTGACATGGGGACTTACGAGTTTGCCAAGTTCGTCAAGCCAAAGTTCTTCAGGTGGCGAAACAGGAGGAACGGTATCGAGCCCAAAAACGCCTGCACCAACTATGGCAACACCCACAGCGAATTTGGAGACACATTTGACTGTGGCGGGCAAAGATTTTTCGAATCCATCTGGCTTCATTTATAACGGAACGACTTACATGCCGCTTTGGTATGTCCAGCAGGCACTTGATAAAGTCGGAGTGCAAAATACTTGGAATGATAAAGCTTGGGATTTGACACCGCCGGCGAATGCGAAAGTAGATTTGAGTAATATTCAAGCGGGATCCGGTTCTAAAACCATCTCCATTTCCGGCAAGGCCATTTTCAATATCGATACGATTGCAGCAACTGACCCGAGTTCAGGCAGTAAAACGACCTATATACCAATTTGGTATGTAATGCAGGTATTAAACCGAATGGGTATCTCATCCACTTGGAGCAACCATACATGGAGTCTTCCAAACTTGTCTGGTCAAGGTTCATCTCCCGCAAGTGGCACAGGCAGTACTTCCGGTTCTAC
Source organism: Bacillota bacterium (assembly GCA_021820805.1). The sequence continues at coordinate 2,964 of JAKADF010000089.1, read as the reverse complement.
ATCCAGTTCAGGGACTAGCGGTGGTACAACATCTGTCTCTAGCACTGGTTCCGGAGGCACGGGGAGCAGTTCTAGTACAAGCAGTGGTACGAGTTCAGGCTCAAGTTCTGGCACACAGAGCACAGGGTCATCGTCTTCGACAAGCTCTGCAAAACCGCCTACACCTGCAGCAAACTTAGCTGTGAATATCACGATTTCCGGGCAACATTTTATAAATACCTCGGGGCTCATTTACAATGGCACAACGTATTTGCCAATATGGTATATCCAGCAAGCGCTTCAGAAAATCGGCGTGCAAAACACATGGAATAATACAGACTGGAATATGACGCCGCCTGCAAACGTAAACGTAAACGTAGATTTGACGAACATTCAAGCAGGTTCTGGTTCTAAGGCTATTTCGATTCAAAATACGGTTGTTACATATATTGATTCGGTAGTGGCAACAGACCCGAGCACTGGGCAAGGCACAACCTATATGCCAGTTTGGTATGTCCAGCAGGCGCTAAAACGGATGGGCTTGACAACAACGTGGAGTAATCAAACGTGGAACTTACCGGACTGGCCGAACCAGGGGTCAGGCACAGGTTCCACAACAGGCACAGGTTCCACAACAGGCACAGGTTCCACAACGGGCACAGGTTCTACAACGGGCACAGGTTCCACAACGGGCACAGGTTCCACAACAGGCACAGGTTCCACAACAGGCACGGGTTCTACAACGGGCACGGGTTCTACAACCGGGGGGACGCCGTCCACGCCAAGTACACCGCCGCCGAGTTTTACGAATGTAGACTTGCGGTTTAATGCACCAAACAATATTGATGCATCCTCTATCGATTCATTCTTTGCGAATCATCCGTCCCCGCTCACTGGTCTCGGTTCGTCGTTTATGCAAGCACAAACGACGTATGGAGTTGACGCAAACTACCTAGTCTCACAAGCAATTTTAGAGAGTGCATGGGGGACAAGTTCAATTGCGCAAGCGAAAAACAATCTGTTCGGTTATGGCGCATATGATGCAAACCCTGGTAATGACGCTGGCACATTCCCGTCTATTGAATATGCGATTAACTATCAAGCATGGATGTTGCGGCAAAGCTATTTGGCTCCAGGTTCATCGCTCTATGTGACTCCGACTTTGTCGGGACTTGGGGTCCATTATGCGACAGATCCGTATTATGCAAGTTCAATCGGATCGATAATGAATCAATTTGCAGGCTCAGTTGGAGATACGATTACAAGCTATACACAATATTCCCCATCAGTGAATGCTCCGGCGCCGCAGAGCACAACAGAGCCAAACTTCTATTATAATGGGGCACAAGCTGCTACCATCGGCAGTCAATATTACAATAATGGGCTTCCGTATTATCCAGATATGTATACGGGCGAAAATAACATGTTCTACGGGACTCTAAAAGTCGGAAGTATGGGTTCAAATGTAAAAGCACTGCAGACCTTCTTGAATCAACAGATTGGCGCAAACCTTACGGTCGACGGTGATTTTGGACAGCTAACCGAAAATGCTGTGAAAACTTATCAGACGCAGCAAGGGCTCACGGTTACGGGTGTTTGGGACTACACGTTATGGCAATTAATTGCTCCAACTTACACGAATACACCAACCATTCCGGCCGGTACAGCTGTAAATATCGACAAAATGATGCAAGGTATGGCGAACGGTTTTGTAACCGAATGGGATCACGTTGTCGGATACGGCTGGGTAGACGGCCATTACATTGCCTTACAGAATGTGTATCAGGCTAAAGCGGTTAATCCGTTATCGACGCAAACGACGATTGACGTTTATGATCCAACAAACCCATCACAGGTTCTCACGACTCTTCACAGCGGGGACTATGTGGTTTGTATGAATCCGACTGCAATCGGCGGAATGTATACTGTGCAGGTAGCAAATGAGACGACAGGCCAGCCGATTACCGGACTTGTGTCAGCTACACAAGCAAATCTTGTAAAGGTTCCGGCTCCGATTCAAAATTAGAATGTGAAATAGGGATTACGCGCTGCTGTGCACCGCATTTTGCGGTGCTTTTTTTTATTAAATCGGATCCATTGACAGTTTGATTCGCCCTACATAACATTAGATTATTCTTGATGAATGCCCGTGTGGTAGACGCGGAGGAGAGGCATGTGAAGAGGAGAACGAAGCTTATTTCGTCTATTGTTTGTTTAGGTATGATTGCTACTACCACGCTCCTTGTTGGCGCACAGACGATTGCCCGAAAATCATCTTCACGTGCAGTTGCAGATGTTTCGTCTGCTCCGCTCGTGCATGTCGACAAAGATCCGTTATTTGGATCGATCCCTGCTGCAAAAAGGCATGGACTAAATTCAGAAACTAGTAAATCTGCCCCTTCTTCAATGAATAGTGTCCCGGTTGGACTTCCAGGAGAGTATACAAACAAGGTCGTAATTGTATCTTTTCACGACATTTCACCCAAAGTGTACTCACCGTATGTCATAACCCCCGGTCAATTTTCTGCAGATCTCGCTATTATCGGTCGTAATTTCCATGTAATCACGAATACTCAGTTTGTCAGTTTTCTTAACCATAAAGGTTCTGTTCCGCCAAATGCGGTATTACTTACTTTCGATGACGGCTATCGCGGCATGTACAATTATGCCTTACCCATTCTTCTCAAGCATCAAATGAGCGGCACATTTTTTGATATTGTGAGTACGGCTGATAAAGACGAGTCGAATTACTTAAGTTGGAATGAAATGCGTGAAATGGTCCGCGACGGGATGAGTATAGAAAGCCATACGTATGCGACCCACTATGAGGTGAAGGTCGGGAGAGATGGAACGCGGGTACCTGTATTCGATACGCGTATTGTGGTTCATGGCAAACGTGAAACAATTTTAGAGTATCACGAACGTGTATATAAAGACTTTGTGAAAGCAAGGAATGAACTCGCAAGTGGTCTTGGAGAACGAGTG
>JAKADF010000088.1 GCA_021820805.1 Bacillota bacterium | reverse complement strand
AACGTGTTTGATGGAGATTATTCAAGGCATCATTCAGAAACGGATGCTCCTATTGCTGAATCAGACTACGGGAAGTTCAAAATAAATTGTGAAAATGTCTTGAAAGAAAAATTAGATGATTGTGCCGTGATCATTCGAATTCCTGCAATTTGGGGGAAGAATTCATCAAGAATGAACTTAATTAGGGAAAGCATCGAGAATAACCAGACTATTGATGTATATAGCGATTTAGAGTGTAACAATCTTTTAGACATACAATTGGCGAAACAACTACGATTTATAATTGAAAACCAGCTGACAGGTACATTTCACTTAGGGTCTGTAGATATGATGCCTCATGGAGAATTCTTTGAGAAAATCGTGAATGAACTTTCTCCAGAGAAAAACATTTTAAAATTCAACCTGACGAATGCGGCGGGAAACACACTGTACTGGGGCTTAACTTCAAATCGCAATGACATTCCTGATTATCTATGCACCACAAACATGCAGATTATAACGTATCTACTTCAATGAATGAAAGCTGGACTGCTGCAGTAACGGGTGCACTAAGCGAATATCGACCTTGATGCGAAGATAAATGGTTATGTGCGTCTGGCAACATCGGTCTTACGTCTTTAACGGAAAGAAGTATGAAATACGCAGTATATCTTAAAATGTAATATGATTTAGATAACTGTTAATTGACTGATTTTTAGGGGGCTATTGTATGGATACTACTCTTTTGTCGGAGAGATTCAGGCAGTTCGCTGAACGAGAGTGCAAAGATTCCAGCAGGTTGTATAAATTTTTAGCGATAGAGATATCGAGGGACGATGATTTACTTGAATTGAGTTCCCACTGTTCCCCTGGACAACCAGTTCCTAACTTGTTATTCGCTTCAGTCCATTATCTTCTTTTATCAGGAACCGACCACGAACTAAGAGAGTTTTATCCAAGTGTCACAGCTAACCCACGCCCCGTTGAGCAAGCTTTCCCTTCGTTTAAAGGTTTCTGTCAACAACACCGAAACGAAATAATCGATCTAACTCAGAGTCGTTTGGTTCAAACCAATGAAATTAGACGATGTACCTATTTGTATCCGAGTTTTTGCTACATTTACAACAAGGTGCGACAACCGCTCTCTCTTATCGAAATCGGCACGAGTGCGGGATTACAGCTATTGTGGGACAAATACAGCTACTCATTCCGCACTAAAGATATGTATGGCGATCCCAATTCCAGTGTGTACTTAACTGCACAATTGAGGAATGGTCATGTCCCACCACTATCTTCCAAGGTTCCGCCAGTTGCATCGAAAGTTGGAATTGATTTGAATGTGATTGACTTAGCCGACGAGGATGACTTGTTATGGATGAAATCATTGATTTGGTCTGAACACAAGGAACGATTGGAGTTATTCGAAAAAGCGGCTCGTCTGTTTAACACAGATCCTGTGAGGTTGGTTGAGGGAGACGGTGTTGCATTACTACCAGAGCTTGTTAAACAAGTACCTAAAGATTCAGCACTGTGTATTTTTCATACGCATGTGGCTAATCAAATGCCAGACGAACTAAAGTGGAGACTGATGGATAATGTTAAAGCCATTGGTGCTATGAGAGATGTCTTTCATCTTTACAACAACATCTCGGATTTAGGGAAGTTACATTTGGATTATTTCATAAACGGAGCAGAATTCAACGAAATCATTGCGGAAACAGACGGACATGGACGTTGGTTTGACTGGAATGTAATTCAGTAACGGTTGTTAAAGTAACAGGTGCGAGGGACTGAAGATGAGCAGTCGTCCCCTGGTGCATCAATATTCAACGTGCAAGCAGTCGCTGATCTTCAGGTAATGGGCAGAAGTGTTCAGCAGGAAGTAGGCATTTTATGAACAAAAGGGCTTTACTGTATTCAACACTGGCGGCAATATTCATTGTTGGAATAGTTGGAGGGGCTGGTGTCTCTCGCTATATAAATCATAAGAACGAAGTATCCCAACTAAACCACTCTTTATACATGCTTGCTAACGAACTATCTAAAGCGAAGAATTTCGACATGAAGTATTCCACCTTGAATCCAACAGGGAACTTACAAAAGGGATATGAGGTAAATCTCAAAGTAGATGTCGGCCAAATGTACACGCTCTGGACGTCGGTTTCGCCAGAATTGGTGAATGAAGGATTTTCAAAAGCGGACGTACAGGAAATTGATAATGGACTACTGATTGTTTATACGAATATTATACCCCCTTATGGTACAAGTAGTGGGTCATTGGACACTGTTAAACGTGCCCGAGACTGGATTACAATGTTTGCTGATGCACTCGTTGTTCAATCACCCAAGCAAGAAGATTACGTAGCCCGATTACGTTCGAAGATTACCGCTATTGCGGCAAAATACTCGTCGTACAAATCTGACTCAAATTTCCAGGTATCAAACTAACCGGGGCTCATCTCGAAAAAGGATTTGACCATGTTCGCACATAAATATGCTCCAAGGAATTCCGTAGGTTCTGTCATTAGCGGTCGGAATAACCCCATAGCGAAGCAATGGGGTAAATGTATAATGATGGTATAGGCAACGGAAGTCATATTCCATTGGAGACGTGAGTCATGGCAGATAAGAAGGGTGAAAAGTTTGAATTGTTTGGGAAACAACTTGTTTGTCCCATGTGCGAGAATGATACCTTCTATACACGAGAGACGTTAATGAATACAGCAGGGATGGCGTTTTTCAACTTAGAATTTGCTAATAAAGCTGCCGACAATTATATTTGCGACAAATGCGGATACATTTATTGGTTTATGCAGCGAATTTAAGATGAAGATTTCACACCAATCTGCTGATTGGTCCCATTTAGATAACGATGGCAAAATTGCCAGTACATTTTTGGATAATCATTCAGTTACAACAGTTCAGTCGTTCCTGTGCAAGCGGGCGGAAATGCTGAATAAAGATAGGGGTGGTTAAACATTCAGTTTTCACTAGGAGCAAAGGTTCAAATCATACGAGATGATAGCCATTTTGGTGAGATGGTGGTCATAACTGATTATCAAGTAGTACAAGGGAATCCCGTGGCTACAGAGCAATTGGTAAGATACCAGGTGGAGCTAAAAAGTGGCGAATTTCAGTGGTTCAATGAACACGAACTCCGTGAACCTGTACGACAATCTTCATCTCCCAAACTAAATCGTCAATGGGTTCTGACGTCTATTTGCAGTGGTTCTAGGTGTCGTGGTGGTGGTACTCGGGTCAATGTTACTCCAAAACCATTTCAACGTTAATACACCCCAAAAAGCTGTGATGGCTTATATAAAGCAATATCCGAAAGACAACAAGGATGTTGTACTGTCGTCACAACCCGTCGAATACTATGACGGCGGTGCGTATCTGTTAGGCAAGTCATCCAATAGGTCCTATTATGTGTACTTTACAGTACAAAACCAGAAAGGACAGTGGGTTGCTCGGCCTGTAACAGCATTTACATCGAAGAACTTCACTGCTCCGACGGGACATACAAATGAGCATGCCATATCGAATCCAGGATTTTTTGAAATTAGAAATCCTGTACTGGAAACGGGAACCACTGCTGAAGCAGTAATAGGGTACGAGCACCTAGAAAACTACAGCCAAAATGAGATTCCATTTACGTTTCATCGCTTATGGAATTCGCCGTATTGGATTCTCTACTTCTCGTCGTACACAATGACATCATTCTTTCCATATGGTTCGAACAATTTGCCATCAATCCAGATTGTCAAGATTATTGCATACGACAAGAACGGAAAAATCATAAGCAGATAACAGTGTTTGTTAAACAGGAGCAAGAGTATTTAAAGCAGATCTATCATCTTCTGCATGAATATTCATCATTAAATGTAGTACCGTAGTGTCGCAATCGGGCAGTTTAACTGAAGAAGAGGAAAACACTGTTCAGCCTAAAATTGAGACCATGATATACTCTGCATATGAAAATAACTCAAGCGCAGTCGGGAGTTTTTGCACGTTTAATACGAACTATTCTCTATAAAGTCGGAACATCTGGCGTATCCTTTGCGGTTGGGATTTTCACGGCTCATCTCCTTACAGTTGCTGAACGTGGAACATACAACAGTGTTGGGATCACCCTCATACTAGTGAACTCGTTCTTTTCAGGGTACGCCAATTTCTTTAATTACGGTCTGAATAGGCTCAAATTGGATCGACAGAAACTTGTGAGTAATGCGTCTCAACATATCGCGTTAGTGACTGCGGGAATTATGGCACTGCTTGTCATTACAGTTTTTCTTGTTTTCCAACACCCTCAATGGTTTCAGATAATCTTCATCCTTTGCGCGATGCCTTTTGCAATGATATTTTCTTATGCCACGCGTTTGTTACAGGCACTAAACTAGATTGATTTATTGAATCGGCTAAACCTGATTCAACCAATGTCGTTTATGGTGTTTTGCGCAGCGCTTCTGATTCTACACATCGTAAAGCCGACCTACCTGGCGCATGACGCACTTACAATTACGTTGTCGTCGTACATGCTATCCTATTTTATAGCCGCACTTTGTGCTGGATTCGCAACGAGGCGGGTAGCGTACATCTCCGTTCGCCCCAGGAAAGACGAGTCGCTCAATGCATTGATGCTCCCATATGGTAATCGCGTAGGGGCACAAAACGTATTGACGAATCTCAATTACCGTGGAGACTTCTATATGGTTGAAGGACTCACAACCCAACCCAAACTGGGTGGTATGGAAATGCCGTGTCCATTTCCGAGCTGCTATGGCAGGTGTCCCAAAGCCTTTCGCTTATCGTGTACAGCAGTATCGCAAGCGAGGAGCGAGAACGTTCGATTAAACTTACGGAACGCACATTTCGCTTTTCATTATGGTTTTTAATCTTCGGTGGAGTGATTATGTACTTTTGTGCTCCCCTTATTCCTGTCTTGTACAGTCACAAGTTTGCTCCATCAATTACTCCATTTAAAATCCTGTTAATCGGGACTGTAGCGTATGGTGCAACAGGGGTACTGACACAGTTTTTTACCGATCAGTTAGGTAAAGTGAAGTATCCGATGTACATGCAGGGTATGTGTGTCACAGTGAACATTTTAACGTGTTGGGTTCTAATCCCGAGACTTGGAATGAATGGTGGAGCTATAGCGTCTTCGATCGCATACATAATCGCACTAGTTACATCAATCGTTTATTACACGTCTCAGACAAAACGTTCATTCTTGGGGTTGATTCTATTCAACATTGAAGATCTGAGAAATTTCCGCCGGATATTACACCGTAGCTAATGTTCGAGTTCTTTTGTACTGGGAATGTGCAGAAATGTTGTGTCGCTTATGGACAGAAGTAAGACATAGCGAGTCTCTTTGCAGTTGGATGGAGGTGATAGTGTGAATTTCCGTTCCCTTAGCAGTTCTCTCTTTAGAAGCAAATACACGCTCATTCGTATAGCTTTAAGTGACGATGAATGTATGCGGATCAACGGTAAACTACGAGCGGAGGGAATATTCCATAAGACAAAGATTAAAGGCATTTATGGAACTTCAACTCGCGGCATGGGTTGGGGTCGTCAACAAGCAGAGTATGAAATATACGTTCGTGTTGAAGACGAGCACAAAGCCCATGAAGCAATAGAAAGACCGTAAATTGTTTGTTGTTGAACTATAGTGGGTTTTAATCCTATATCCCTGGGTCAGCATGTCGTGTATGAATATGTGGACTTTGCCCGTCAGCCGTTATTGCGCATCAGGGCAGAAGTGTTCAAAAATGGAGCCCCCGTATTTTTGTGATTATATCGATAGTTAATAGCCTTACCGATCATCTTGGTGTAGAGCGGTAAACGTTAGGCTCAAAATCAGCAGGGCAATGACCGTAATCACTGCAATCATACGGGTGTTACCCCGCTCTCATTGCTGGGAGGCGACACAGAGATGCGGTTCTTCATCTTGTATATATTCATCAGTAACCCAACGACAGCCATTTCGATAGCAAACTCACCAGGATCTGGGCTGACCAACGGCATGTGAATACCTATAATCGGAATGACCCCAAAGCCCATTACGATGGAGTAAAGGAGCTTGAAGGAGAATAAAGTCACAATTCCCGTACTCAGAATCGTGCTGTAGCGGTCTCTTGAAACTTGAAGTGTCCTTGTTATTCTGTACAAAAGCCCTAACACGAAGGTGAGAACAATAACCGCTCCAGCCCAGCCAAATGCATACAGCAAATAGTTAAATGTAAGTTGTAGTCCGCTACCAGGTAGACGCCAGTTAGAGCTTGCGAAGCCATGCCCCCATACATTCGCGGAACTAACGGCTTTTTGGGCTTGCACATACCAATAACCAAAACCTTGTGATTGGTTTTGTGGGTGCCAGAATCCCGTTAATTTCAGGAAGATATAGTGTGGTCCTCGCGTCATTTGAAAGACGAATACTGCCAACCCGAGTGCAAGCGTAGGTAAGGTAATCCCCAAAAGCTTCTTGATACCCGGTTGACTAGCGAGCATAACACCAAAGAACGCAATCACGAACTCAATACTATGTGCGTTGGCATTACCCCCGTGGAACAAAACGACCGGAACGACGAGATATCCGAAAGTTTTTGGGATTGATGAAATGCGACTCCAATCCATTTCCGTGAATATACTTGTCAACCCGATAAGCAGCAAGAATGGACTAAGTCCGAAGACATCCAAGGGATATTTGTACAGCATCAGATACATGACACCGTCAATATGGACTCCAACAATAATGGTAATAATCATTAGCACTGCAGTAAGAAAGTAAAGTGCTTTGCCTATGGACCGAACCATTCGATAGTCCTTTAAAAACAACCATAATCCAAGTGCGATACCGATGAATTCTGGAACAAGCCACACCGTGAGAGGCTCACCATGAAGGATTGATATATCGCCACTAAGTAAGACGGAAGCTTGCGCCATGATGCCTGCAGTCGATAATGCAACGAAGAAGAACACGAAGAACCAATCTACGCTATTCTTATGGACTTTGTTGAGTCGGATTCCAACATCTGCTGGGTCTCCCATCTGTCGAATTGCGTCTTGAATGGATTCTGATTCAGGTTTGTTGGAAGATGCATATTCGTCCAGCAAGTCGTCAAAGTGAGCCTGGAGTTCCGCCCGAATGTCGGGGAGGATTTCTTTATGCCGGATTTGTTCGCAAACTGCGTCTATGTACAGCTCAATCGCATGATTTTTGTGCTCAAAATTCATAAGTTGCCCTCCCCGATAACGTGATCAACTGCAGCTTTAAAAAGAATCCATTCATTTTTCTTTTCTGACAAGCGCGCCTTACCTGAGCCGGTAATGGAATAGTATTTTCGTTTTCGACCACTCACTGTGTCGTCCCAGGAGGATGTAACCAAGCCGTCTGATTCGAGGGCATGGAGTATTGGGTACAAAGTGCCTTCCTTAAATACAAAAATACCGCCCGAATGACCCTCGATTTGTTTAATCATCTGATACCCATACATGGGTTGGCGGTCTAGCAAGGAAAGAATAAGCGTCATAGTACTTCCCTTTTGCAGCTCTTTATCTATCTTCATCTGAGTGATATCCTCCATGTTTCGGAATACGATACATCGTATATCTATGTATAATGTATTAGATCCCAAGCTGAATAGCAATAGGCAATGGGTTTTGGGAAGAAAATAGTCAGACAAAAGGGACTGGCTATTAACGTGGTTAAGGCTGAGGTATTCTACACACAGAAATGGAATGAAAAAGAGTAGCTGTAGGTCAGGGCTGATCGGAAGTTCTGCATAAATACTCAGTTCGTTTGCGTGATTACTGTTGAACATTTGGGCAGCAATCTACCATAACATTACAGGGCAGCATGCCTGTATTGGCTCCTATGTTTTACACAATCGACTGAAACACTGAAGGAATTCCTTTCGTCAGTATTTGTGTAAGACATGAGGAGGCATCTTGAAATGAAACCACATAAAAAGTTTGTCGCTGTCGGTTTGACTTTAACGATCATGGGCTTATTAGCAGGATGCGGTACAACTTATATGACATCTCCTCCGAACAATTCACAAGTCAATGATACAGCAACGTCTGCCAAGTCTGCCCCGGCATCGGGACAGTCACCATGGCAACCTTTCACGTCGATACGCATGACAGGTGCAAAAACTGGTTGGGGAACGGGAACAGGTACAGTTTGGTATACCATGAATGGTGGGGTATCGTGGAAAAACATTACCCCGGTCCAACTGCATAAAGGATCAGATTTCCAGCCTGTCCTTTACAGCTACAATCAGTCACGAGCATGGGTCGTTCAAACAGAAAAGGACAGTAATTCGCTCTTTATATTCAACACGACTAACGGTGGAAGGACATGGACCAAAAATGCACTGAAGACCAGCAATGTCACGTCCGTCTATATGCATTTTTACGACAAGAATCATGGAATGCTCTCTCTGATGCAAGATGGGGCAATGGGTAGTGAAGGAGCAGTGACATATCAAACGATAGATGGTGGACAAACATGGCATCGAAGCGCGACAGCGCGCCCAGTAAAAGGGTCAACACTGCCATTCTCTGGGATTAAGTCAGGTGTGACATTTAACAATAACTCCGATGGATGGCTGACGGGAAGTTTGACACACGGTTCTGGAACAGTTTATCTGTTTCACACGACTGATGGCGGGCATACGTGGACAAAGCAAGGTATCTCAGTGCCAACTAACTTGATGGCAGCACAAGTCACATCCTATCCGCCGCAGTTCTCTAAAGCTAAGGAAGGTGTACTTCCAGTCAAATTTCATTCTTCATCAACGAGTTTCATGCTTTACCATACTTCCGATGGTGGGGAGACCTGGACCTCAACTCATGCAGTGGATTTTCCAAGGGGTAGTATGGTTCCAGCGTGGAGCATCATTTCAACGAACGAGGAAGTTGTAACGGACGGCACCAAACTGCTTATCACCCGTAGTGGCGGACGACGATGGAAGTCCATTTCATCAAATATTTCTTTCCAAAACATTAAGGAACTAGATTTCATTTCCTTAACAACAGGGTGGGTTTTGATGAATTCCGGTTCCTTGTATCATACGACAGATGGTGGTCATAGCTGGAGGAGACTTGGTTGATTCTCGCAGGATTGAATGAATATGCTCAATGTGTTGGCATCTGTTGTGGAGGGTTTGGGCAGATAACCTCTTTCATATAAAGGGAAATATCAGTTAAAAGAAGGTGGTTTGTAATCAATATACCGAGTAGTGAACGATTCAGAAAGCCATTGATTCTATTCCTTGTGGCCTTGTTGATCGTACTTGTTATTGCTTTGATTACTCATGTTGCTGGGCTGATGTTGTTCGGTGGTGCAATGACCAATCAAATGAAACAAGAAGTTTATCAGGAATCAACAGACTTTATGAAAGATGTATATCAAGAAGATGCCAAACAGTCTT
>JAKADF010000087.1 GCA_021820805.1 Bacillota bacterium | reverse complement strand
AATAAAATCACTCAATGGCTAGTGCTTATTCTTGACCATTTTGTACTTTGCCTCTAATCTAGAGTCGAAATATTTCGATATGATTTCAAATCCGATTAAAATTGGGGGGTGACATAGTGATTGAAAGTGATTTGAAAGTATTATTTCCAAAGGCGAACAAGCATGCATTCTTTTTTGAGAATGCACATCTTTTATTACTTTCCTGGGAGAGGGATAATGCAAAATTCTTGTTTCTCATCGAAGGTCAGACTGAAGACGGTGTCGAGTTAGAGTTCCCTGGTGAACTGTTTACGAATCAGGTTCTAGATACGATCGAGAATATTTTCTTTGTACAGGTCAGTGAAGGAGAACAAGTGACAAAATACACACTTGGAAGCTACTTTTATGTAAATGAGATTAGATACGGCGCGTATTATGAACGGGATGTTGATAACCCCTCTGTAGTAATTTTTAGAATATCTGGTGAATCGCCTGATTTTGAACTTGGAGTGTTGGATGAAGATGAATTTAGGGCAGTCTCTGCAGCATTTACTGAACAACATAACAGCTTCATGAATGTACGCTAATCTTTATACAATTAAACATAGCAAATAAAAACGGTGAGCGGTCTGTTTTACAGCCATTTCGAGCTCACCGTTTCCTATATTAGAGGTTGGAGAGAAGAAATTCAGACAGTTCATCCGCTTCTTCTTCATCATTAATTCGAAATACTTCCATTATATAAGGAACATTACCAGCATCCTGTAAACTAAGAATTGCTGAACATCCAGAATGAATGGAACAAACCAGCTTTTTCCCGAAAAAGTGCGCTGTTGTAATAATCGCTAAGTCACATCTAGCCTTTTCGCCGCTAAATCCGACATATCGGATTGATGTTTGCTCCGTTTCATCGTAAAGTAGAAACGGCTCTGTCATGTATCTAAGCCCCCTTAAATACTGCGGAAGTAACTTCCCTTGTTATAATATTCATTTCGCAATTTTAGAAGATCTTTGACTGCTTGGTCAAAGGCAGATTTATCCCTGGCATCCAAAGCTGCATCGACTTTTCGTTCAAGTTCTTCTTTCCGTCTTGCACGTTCACCGATTTCTGTTAGAAGTTTTGTGATTTCATGAGGAATTGGCAAATCTGGCAAATTTACAAACACATATAAAATCTGCTGTTCTTGTTTTAAGAAAAATGTTTGGAGTGTTTTTAGAATATCTTCAGGCTGACTAACTTTTTCTAATCGGCCATGCAGAGGGATTCGAGCAATCATTCCATGACGCCCAATGATTAAAAGCGGGACGTTCTCAAGAACGATATGTGTTAGCTCAAGCTGCTCATGTCTGCCAGCAAGGAATTCGATAATCATGTCTGCCCCGCTCGGCAGCAGTTTAGTCTTGAGCGCGAGAATTTCCTCTTTGGCAACCATGTATATCACACCTCTCCACGGCTTTGTTCACTTATACATGAAGTATATGCAGATTGGAACCAGATGTAGCGGTACGAATTTGAGGCTGTTTTGTGATTTTGTAGTGATATTGTAGCAAAATTCTACGGATAATGATAGTTCTGTATATGTGTTGCGTTTTGACCATTGATTGCCTGGCAAAGCATCTTTGCACCTCGGCCATACTATCCCTTAGGGAGGGGTGGCCGTGAACGATTGGGTGTATTTTGCTGGGTTATATGAATCCAAATTTGAAGCCTACTGTGCAGTCATGTGGGTCGAAGCAGATGAACGAATCCGAGGGGCCACAAGGCCTGGAGAAGTTCAAGTGTATCAAACGAGAAAAGGCAAGTACGGTGTACGGTTTAAATAACATTTTAGATGTAGAAATTGAAAAAAGCGCCCGAATTTTGGGCGCTTATACTTTTAAAATGCCTCTTGCGCATGCACTTCATGATTCTCTTCTTCAGATTCGTTCTTTTCGCTTTTATGTTTCACGGACTCATCATTTATTTCATCTATTTTGTGGTTGTTGTTTTGCATTTCAGGTTGTTTACTTGATGAATCCGGATTGTTCGATTGACTGAGTGATTTTTGTTTGACCAAAGACTTTGGATTTGTACTATTTGAGGAATCCTGTTGAAATATTCTGTTGCACACTTCAACTGCAGGACACCATCCCATTAATCCTTCGGCTATTTTCAATGCCCCAAAGGATACCATGAGTCCCCGGCCAAGGTCACGTTTCTTTCCTAATGAGGATGCGTAATTGAGTGCCAAAATACCTGTAACCAACCGAGCGTATCGATTAACCATCCCAATATTTTGCTTCAAGCTGCATCACCTTCCTAAACGTGCAATTTCAAAAAGTCCGTCTTTAGTATGTCCCTAAGATATGGTGATATGTTACTATTTCATTGTTCATAGTTCATGAGTGTTTGACTTTGACTATTCTTGACTAAAAAAGAATAATGGGGCATACTCTTTGATAAAGTGAGTATTAGGGGAGGTTTTAGCGTGAGTCTAATCCCATATGTGATTGAGCAAACCAACCGCGGTGAACGTAGTTACGATATTTATTCCAGGTTATTGAAAGATAGAATTATTTTCCTTGGAAGTGCGATTGATTCGGATGTTGCAAATTCTGTTGTTGCACAGTTGCTGTTTTTAGCAGCGGATGACCCGGAAAAAGACATTCAGATGTATATCAACAGCCCGGGCGGGTCTGTTTCTGCTGGTCTCGCCATTTATGATACAATGCAACACATTAAACCAGATGTTTCCACAATGTGTATTGGACTCGCAGCAAGCATGGGAGCCGTTTTGCTAACTGCTGGAGCAAAAGGGAAACGGTACGCATTGCCAAATTCAGAAATTATGATTCATCAACCTCTTGGCGGAGCACGCGGGCAAGCCTCCGATATACAGATTCATGCAGAACATATTATTAAAACCAGACAACGCTTAAATCATATTTTGAGCGAGCGTTCAGGCCAACCCCTTGAAAAGGTAGAACGAGACACAGACCGCGATAATTTCTTAAGTGCAGAAGATGCGAAAGCTTACGGTCTGATTGATGAAGTCATTCTTCGGAAATAAGTAAAGCGTTTTTCGGAGGCGGCAAAATGACATACATGTCTGTAAGTGAGATGATTCATCGTTTGCGTCTTGGTGAACAGATCTCATTTCGACGATTTATGGATACCTCACTTTACAGTTTAGATGGCTATTACAATCGTTATGTGAAAATAGGTGGAGATGGGGCCGATTTCTATACAGCGTCCCAATCTCCACTTTTTGCTTATACAATGGCAAATGCGGTAGTTTCTGCCTGGCACCGTTTAAATTCTCCAGGTGAATTTCAAGTTGTAGAACTCGGTGCTGGTCAGGGAGAATTGGCACTTTTGATTGCTCGCAGGTTAAAAGCTCTTCTTCCAGACATTCACTTAAAGTATGTCATTATGGAGAAATCAGAAATGCTTGCAAATCTGCAAAAGAAAAAAATCCTTTCAGAAGCTGCAAATATGGAAAAGGATACTTTTTTGGAAATGTGGACGTGGGGAATGCCAAGTTCTGAAATCGATTCTGTGGTTATCGGCAATGAAGTGCTCGATGCATTTGCTGTTGAGCGTCTGAGAAAAAGCGGGCCATCTTTTAAACGCAGCTTTATTGTGATGGAACAGGATGGGAATACTTGTAAAGAAATTTGGAAAACGGCACCAAGATGGTTATGTGATGCAGCGAAAACTTACCTTCCAATACCAAATGGACATATTTCGGAAATGTGTTTATCATATCCTTCATTTGCAAAAAAATGTGCTCTTTACGGCAGGAATGTTGAGTTTATATTTATTGATTACGGTATTAGTAAAGAAGAATTAACAAGCGGCATCAGGCCCGATGGAACGGCAAGAGGGTACCAAAAACATCAAGTTTGTTCGCCGTTAATGCGTCCAGGTCATATTGATATCACATCTGATGTAGTATGGCATATTGCAGAAAAGGCATTTGAAAATGCGGGATTTGCTGACATATCCCTGATAAAACAGGGTGAATTTCTTTTGGCGCATGGTGCATTATCTGTACTGTCAGAATTAAACGCAAAAATGGGCAAAGACATACTATCCATCATGAAACTAAACGGTGAGATGAAACAACTTGTTATGCCCGGCGGCTTTGGAGAGCGTTTTCAAGTCTTGACTGGACACAAAATAGGTTAACATAATCTATGCATCATCATCAATTGTGTTACATAAATCGTTTGTGGAGTAAATTTGACGATAGCATATTTGATAAATACGGTGTAATATAGTGAAAGAAATGAACTTATGATTATGTACTCATCTTCACTCGAAGGGGCGTCAGACACGTTATGACCATTCGTGTAGCAATAAACGGATTTGGGCGTATCGGTAGAATGGTATACCGTAGAGCCATTGAAATGGATGAAATTGAGGTTGTGGCCATTAACGGAACGGCAGAACCAGATTCATTAATGCATTTGTTAAAATATGATTCCATCCATGGAAAATGGGATGTACCAATGGAACTTACGGAAAATGGATTTTCTGTTGCTGGAAAGTCAGCCAAATTATTCAGTACGCGTAACCCAAATGAGCTGCCTTGGAAAGATCTCGATATTGATGTAGTAGTAGAAGCTACTGGTAAATTTCGCACTCGCGAAGCTGCGAGCGTTCATATTCAGCAAGGGGCTAAAAAGGTTTTGATTACCGCGCCGGCTAAGGGTGAAAGCGGATCGGATATTACAATCGTTATGGGTGTTAATGATGAGAGTTATGAAAATGGTCTTCATCAAATTATTTCGGGGGCATCTTGTACAACGAACTGTCTTGGACCAGTTGTAAAAGCGTTGAACGACGCTTTAGGTGTTGAAAGCGGCCTAGTTACCACAGTGCATGCATATACGAATGACCAAAAAAACTTAGACAATCCACATAGTGATTTGCGTCGCGCTCGTGCATGCGGTCAATCTATCATTCCTACGAGCACGGGAGCAGCTAAGGCTATTGGTCTAGTGATACCAGAATTAAAGGGTAAACTAAATGGAATTTCCCTCAGAGTCCCAACCCCAAATGTATCGATTGTCGATTTAGTAGCCCAATTGTCGCGGAATACGACGGTAGATGAAGTGAACAATATCCTCTATCAAGCATCTCAAAGTACACTTAAAGGAATTCTTGGTTACTCATCCGATCCGCTTGTATCAGTCGATTTTAACGGCGATGAGCGTTCTTCTATTGTAGATGCTGAATCAACAATGGTTATAAATGGAAGTACCGTGAAAGTACTTGCATGGTATGACAATGAATGGGGCTATTCATGTCGTATCGTTGATATCATACGCCTGATTGAAAAGAAATCTATAGCACAAAAACAAAGTGAAGCGGTTGTTTCAGCTGCTTATTAAGAACAAGTGCAGGTTATTTTATTTGAGAGCGTGTCCATTTGGGCGCGCTTTTTTTCTATGGCTCTTGAGATAGAAGCACAAGGAGCTTACATTAGTAAAGGTGAAACGCATAGATGGAGGAGATAAGGCATGACAAAAGAAGGTATGCCTGAGCTATATTTTGATACTGCGGCAACCACGCCAATTCGACAAAGCGTTAAAAACGCTTTACCACAGATTATTGATATCTTTGGAAACCCGTCTTCGCTTCATCGTAAAGGTCTTGAGGCAGAGGAGCATTTTGAAAATGCACGTAAGAGTATATTGAATGCTCTCGGAAACCCAAAAGGGCGCTTTGTATTTACTGGAAGCGGCACTGAAGCAGATAACTTGGCAATTATGGGAGGTGCCAAGCAGTTTTGCAATAGAGGAAGGCATATGGTTACCACGGCTATTGAGCATCCGGCTGTCTTGGAGCCGTTTCGTGCCCTTGAACGGGAAGGTTTTGAGGTGACATATGTTAAGCCGACACCTACTGGAGATATAGAGGCACGAGACGTTTTAAACGCAATTCGTGAAGATACATTCATGGTCAGCATCATGCATGTTAATAATGAAACTGGGGCAATTTTACCGATTCAAGAAATTGGACAAGCATTAAAAAATGAGCTCAAAATTATTTTTCATGTTGACGGGATTCAAGCATTTGGGAAATTGCCTTTTTCGATTAGGGATTTAGGAGTAGATCTCTATTCTGTATCAGGGCATAAAATCGGTGCAATGAAAGGTATCGGCGGACTTTTTATTCGTGAAGGAATTCGCCTTTCGCCTGTTGTATACGGCGGCGGACAAGAATTTGGTTTACGATCTGGAACACAAAATGTAGTTGGAGCAATGACATTTGGAATAGCCGCAAAAGAAGCAATGATGACACGAGCGGTCTATGAGGAAATGTGTAGAATTCATCGGATATTCGTAGATGGTTTGCAGAAGATTCCTCTGTGGAAGGTGCATGAACCAAAGGCGGCTTCTCCATTTATTGTCCACGCATCCGCGACTGGTCTCCGCGGCGAGGTAATTGTACATGCATTAGAGTCTGCAGGTTTGTTTGTATCTACGGGCAGTGCCTGCTCTAGTAAAAAACATGAGCCAATAAGTCATGTTCTTGATGCAATGGGTTTGTCAGCAACCGAGAAGGAAGGAGCAATTCGTTTTTCCATCGGATCGTGGCATGCAGAAGCGGACATCAAAAGAGCTTTAGAGATTATTGAAGAGAAGTCAACTTGGATTCGCAGTTTGCTGTGAAAGGCAGGGTTTTGAGTATGATTCATCACATCTTAGTTCGTTATGGAGAACTGAGCACCAAGGGCAATAACCGGTCAGATTTTGAAAAACGCTTAGTTCGTAATATCGAACGCATGATTCGGCCTTGGCCAAATGCAAAAGTTACAAGAACAAGCGGCAGAGCAGTTATCACGCTCGGCTCGGAAGAACCAGGACCAATATTGGAACGGCTCTCGCATATATTTGGCATTCAGTCCTATAGTCCCGTTGAAACTGCGAATTTAGATATGGCAGATATTGCAGACAGAGCGGTTAATTACTTGGACGCCGCACCAAATAAAGCACAGGGTGAAAAAACTTTTAAAGTTGAAGTAAAACGTGGAAATAAACGCTTTCCACTTACGGCACCAGAAATCGCAGCTGAACTTGGGCACATATTGCTTACTAAAAGACCAGATTGGAAAGTTAATGTTCATAATCCAGATGTCACCATATGGGTAGATGTTCGTGAAGAAGCTGCGTATATTTTCAGTCAAAAAATTCGCGGGTGCGGCGGACTTCCAGTTGGAATGAGCGGGCGAGTGGGCCTTTTATTATCTGGCGGTATCGACAGTCCTGTTGCTGGTTGGTATAGCATGAAACGAGGACTAATCGTCGATGCGGTTCACTTTGAAAGTTATCCTTTTACAAGTGAGCGTGCTTTAGCAAAGGTGCAATCTTTGGCTCAACAACTTGCAAACTACAGTGGTCGGCTCTATTTGCACCAGGTTTCCTTGACTGAAATTCAGTCCGAAATTCGCAAGCACTGCCCAGAGCCTCTGCGTACTATTATCATGCGCAGGATGATGGTGCGTATTGCGAGTCAGCTTGCTTTGCAGCAAGGTTGGTTAGCGCTTGTTACTGGAGACAGTATTGGGCAAGTTGCAAGCCAGACATTAGAAGGCATTCATGTGTTAGACGAGGTAACGACACTGCCGATTTTGCGTCCTTTGGTAACCATGGACAAACTCGATATCATTCAAACATCAACTGCAATCGGCACATATGAAACGTCGATTCTTCCATATGATGACTGTTGCTCCATTTTCGCACCAAAGAGCCCAAAAACAAGGCCGACTCGTGAAGATGCAAATCGTGCGGAAGCAGAACTGAACATCTCCGAACTCACTTTGCGTGCAGTTGAAGGAGCACGAAAAACACGTTTTGAATCAGAGTGGTTTGTGAAAAACGGATGATTTGGAGCGTTCGGGATTGCGCAACCTAGAGACGGGGGGATGCGCATCATGCGTTTGATTTTTCGAATTATACGTCTAGTGTCTGTTATTTACACGTTGTGGCGTGCGTATCAAAAAGGGAAACGATTTATTTTAATCACAGGTTTATGGCGATTGTTGCGAAGAAAACCTGTATTAGGTATAAAAAAGCCTGAACTTGTATTCGTAGATTCTACTGATCCGCGAATATATCGAAGACGTGGATGGCGAAAATATTCATCCAGGGTTAATAAAAAAGAATAAATACTTTATGAAATAAAAAGGCGGCCGTACCAGAAAATATTGGGCGGTCGCCTTTTATATGGTTTAATACCTTTCATTTATGGGAATAACAAATGATAGTATCGTGATAAGTCAGAGGTTTAAAGACTTATTCGCGTGTCAGAGATATGTTTAGGAGGTTTCATATCGATGCGGCAAAGCATTCGCACGATGCGGCAGGACGCTTGGACTGTTGAGGATGACGCGATTTTAGCAGAAATCGTATTACGACACATACGTGATGGCAGTACGCAATTAGCAGGATTTAATGAAGCAAGCAGACGGCTCGGCAGAACAGCAGCAGCCTGCGGTTTTAGGTGGAACGCTTGTGTTAGGAAACAACAGCGTTCTATTATTGAAGTAGCCAAGGAAGAACGCAAAGAACGGAAATCTGAACGCGTTCAGGCACAGTTGGAAGGCGGGGATTTAGATCATCCGACTGCAACTTTAATGAGTTGGGCACAAGTTCTACGTTTTCTGCGCCAAGAAAAAAATACAGCTGGGCAATGGGCATCTCGTTGGAGAAACGCCGAACGCCAGTGTTCAGAATGGAAAGGCCGTTTTCAGGAACTGCAAAAGGCTCATCGGGAGTTAATTGAATCTCATGAGGAGCTTAAGCGTGACCATGAAACTGTTCTAGCTGATTATCGAGTTCTTGTTCAAATTATGGATAGGGCTCGTAAAGCAACTGTATTGAATGAGGAACAACGTACAGATGGCTTTTACTATCGGATTGATGAGTTTGGCAATCTAGAGCGTGTTGGAACAGATGAAGCTGTGGAGCGGGCGGAATAAGCCCGCTTTATGGTGTTTTGGAAAGCACTTTTACTTTTTTACAGAGGCTTAGTTTTCAGTATGAGTTTAAACGAGTCCGGCCACCTTAAGATGAGGTGGTGACAGAGTTGAACATTTCTGTGCTAGGACGATTTACTGCAATATGTACAATGCTTGTAATGCCCTTTTTGACGACGGGTTGCTATGATAGGCAAGAGTTGGAACAGCAAGCCTTTGTTACGATCCTTGGGGTCGATGCCGCTCCAGGCGGTTTGATTGATTGTACATTCCGAATTGCGCTTCCAACGAATCCGGCTTCGTCCGGCGGTGGCGGGAAAACACCGCTCGCTGGTGCGGTGCCTGTTACTTTTCGCGCACATAGCATCACAGAAGCAATGCTCTTGGCAAACTCCTCAGTGGAACGAACAATTACATTTTCCCATCTTACAGATATCATTTTTGGTAAGAAAGTTGCAGAACAAGGAATTTTGCCATATATTCGTCCGATGGTTCAGTTCCGTGAATTCCGGAGAACTACGCTATTTTCTGTAAGCAATTCAACTGCAAG
>JAKADF010000086.1 GCA_021820805.1 Bacillota bacterium | reverse complement strand
CCTGCCCGGACCCCTCCACTTTTACTGCCATAATGAGCCCTATGCCTCCTAGGCCTGCCCGGACCCTGCCGCTTTTACTGCCATAATGAGCCCTATGCCTCCTAGGCCTGCCCGGACCCCTCCACTTTTACTGCCATAATGAGCCCTATGCCTCCTAGGCCTGCCCGGACCCCTCCACTTTTACTGCCATAATGAGCCTTATGCCTCTTCGGTTTGCCTGGACCCTCCCGTACGCTCCGACTCCAACGCCTCCCCCGCACCTACGCATCCCTCATGTTCAAACGACACCCCGCCACCGCGAAGCATAATTCTCCCCGTGAAACACAGCCTCTCATCGCTAATTAGTCCTGCCGTAAACAACTCTCATTTTCCAGGAGCAAATTTGCAATAATGTCCGCTAAGTCTTCAAATGAATCTTTACAGTCTAATGTGTGAACCTGAATTTGTCCAAGTTCTGTTTCTATCCAAAAAGACTTCTCGTTAGCGTCCATTTCATTCGCCTCCTATTTGACAATCTTACTCTGGGGACAGATTGTCCTATGTTCCCCTGCATGCCTTGTTCTCGCATGCCTCTATTCCCCAGCTTGCCTGCATAAGATTGTATAGGCATGTTTGGGAAGGGGGAGATACGAATTGGCTAATTCTAATACCCCGCAAATTCAATACGCGGTTTGCTATATTCGAAAATCGCGGGAAGATGAACAAGCTGAAAGACGAGGGGAAGATACTCTCGCAAAGCAACGCGACATGCTGCGTGAAGATGTTTTAAGCCGTTATACATTTCAGTACGATATCGCTGAAGAAGTTGCATCGGGTGACAGTATAAGAGAACGTCCAGTCTTTCGGGAGTTGCTTTTGCACCTTGGCAGCAAGTATCAAGCAATTGTTTGCAAGGACTTATCCCGGCTTGGCAGGGGCAGCTATTCAGATATGGGAATTGTGTACGATATCATTCGCGACAAACGGATATTTATCATTACAAAAGATGCAATATACGATCCGCATAACTTTAGCGATTTGCGCATGATTCGATTTTCTCTCTTTTTTAATCGAGAGGAATACGAGATGACTTTGTGGCGCTTAACGGAAGGTAAATATGATGGTGCAGAGCGAGGAAAATGGGTTGCCGGATCCGTACCGTATGGGTATGTATATGATAGACAGTCTCAAAATCTAAGGCCTTTAGAAGAGCAGGCTGAGATTGTTCGCAGCATTTTTGATTGGTATGTTTACGAAAAACTTGGCTATCAAGCAATTGCAAATAGATTAACAAGTTTATCAATCAAAACACCGCGCGGGAAGTCGAAATGGCATAGTGAGGTTATACGACGTATTTTAAATAACCCGGCGTACCATGGCACTCTTGCGTTCAGGTTGACAAAAAGAAATAAACTCGATGGAAAAGTTGTTAAACGTCCCGTAGAAGAGCAAATTATAGTTCCACATGCATTCACCCCAATTGTTGATGAATCCATATGGGAAAAAGCGATTTCGAAACGAGGTTCATTTCAAAAACAAGCAGCACATGTTCAAACAAGCCAAGTACGATGCGAACTAGCCGGGATCGTTACATGTGAAACGTGTGAAAACAAACTCGTTCGCCAATCATCAAAAAAATCGTACAAGAAGAAAAATGGCGCAAAAACTGTGTATGAGAAAGAGTTTCTATACTGTAAAACTTGTGGCTATGCGGTTTCGTACAGGGATTGTGAAAAACAAATCGTTGAAATTCTAAGGCGCATTCCTATACGAGACACAAAAACTTTAATTGAAAAATACCAAAACTTATCCAACTTACAGGACAAAAGGCATTCAGGGTCGTTTGACATCACCGAATCAATTTATAAACAACTCATCCAAAGAAAAGAAAGTACTCAGCGCAGGTTAGCACGAGCACGCGATATGCTTCTAGACGATGTATTGTCTAAAGATGAATACCTTGAAGTTTGCAGTCAGTATGATCAAGAACTTGTCCAAATTTCAGAGGCGCTTATGCATCAAAAAGAACCCAATAAAAAAGAATTAAAAAAGCAGGTATCACCATCCTGCCTCAGCAATTTTCGCACCGTATCTGACGTCTACCAATTTTTGAGCACGCCCGACTTAAAAAACCAACTTCTGCAATCTGTGGTCCACCTGGCGCAAGTAAAAGTTTCACAAAAGGATAAGGGGCAAAAAAGAAGGTTCCTGCTTCGGGTGTGGATAAAGTTCGGGGGCGAGCGAGATTCCGGCTGACCAAGACCTCGTCTAGCCAAGATTTTGTCTAGCCTATTTTTACTCTAACTAAACCACTGCTGCTTCATCGGCAGAGATAAGAGCAAAACGACCTGCCTTAAAGTTGCCTTCTTGAGTGAGACTTAGCAGATGCCACAAAAATTTCTCGTCGCATTTCAGCATTTCTTGAAATTCCATTAAACCGCGGTTCGCTTTGTTCAACTCGCCGTCGAAGCGGTAGGCCCTCGGATCTGATTCGGATCCGTACTCTGTAATGGTTGAAAAATCGATGCTTCCAGTTAAATCAGCAATATCTTGTGACTTCGGATCCGATGGGCTGAATGTTCCGATGCCTGTCCGCAGTTCCTCAGACAAAGTTATTCTTTCAACAGGCATTCGTTCAATTTCGCCCCCATACTCTGTTTCTAGGCGCATTCTGCAACTCGGACACAAATTGCCTTCGATTCTCAGGTGGAATTCGCCTTCAAATTCAGACCGTAGTTCCATCGGAATTAAATGCAACGGTTCTTCATGCATCGGGCAGCCCTTAATCCCGTATAATGCTCCTTCTTTTGTTCTGGAATAACGCTCAAGCCCGCGCTTCAACATTGTAACAATTGTGGATTTACCACCGCTCACAGGGCCCATTAAAAGCAAAATGCGTTTGCGAACATCCAGACGACGAGCAGCTGCGTGGAAATATTCCTCCACTAAACGTTCAAGTGTTGAATCTAGACCAAATAATTCTGTATCAAAAAACTTGTAACGTCTGTGACCGTCAGTTTCCCCATCGATGCCAGCAGCAGCAATCATGTCATAAATACGAGCATGCGCACTCTTAGCGACACTGGGACTGTTACTCACTATTTCCAAGTAGTCTGCGAAAGTCCCTTCCCAACGCAAACCTTCCTCTTCGGCCCGATAGGTGTTGAGACGATCGAGTATGCCCATTACGAAATCCCCCTTTACTTTCAGGCCTCGGCCCTTCGTTGCCTCAGATACAATGAAGTTTCGCTTGTTTGATCCTATTCTTAAAAGACTTGACCACATGCGCTTTGCAAACTGGACTAATTATGACAAAATATTCAGACTGTCAATTGGATAAAAGAGCCACCGTAGATCGGTGTACTCTAAATTATGCAGACATCTACTAAAATGACGCATAAAATTACTCACTTAACTATCGGATAAGCTGATTCGCGTATATTAATGCTCCAGGCAATTCACGCTGCCAAAAACCCCAAATATGTGTGCCATCTGCCTCTTTATACGTCACATTTGCTCCTCGAGTGCGCAAGATATCCAACATTTGCTGATTGTACGAATAAAAGTTGTAGTGAGCTTTGCTTGTCGTTTCGACATCCGTTTCTTGTTTTCCAATCAGCATATATACGTTTAAATGGCTCAAATCAAGGGTTTTTTTGACGTGCTCCTGTACGTGTGGAAAAAATGCACCAGAAAAAAGTAATAAGTTTGAAAAAAGTTGAGGATATTGAAGACTGAGGCTAATGGATGCACAACCGCCAAGTGATATCCCAGCCATAATCCGTTTATCGGGATCGACACGGTACTCGTCTTCAATTGTTGCTAATACTTCATCAACAACAAACTGGCAATAAGCCTCATGGCGATTTCCTCGTATGGAATAGTCGTCTGTACGGTTTGTCTTGCTCACAGCGATACCTGCTATCAACATTGGTTCAAGTTGGCCGCCTTGAATCATTTGATTTGCAATGGTCGCAATTCGTCAGTGCGTGAAAAATTCGAGGCCGTCGTGGCAATACATGATTGGATATGGCCGCATGGGATCATATTCGGGAGGCAAAAAAACTTTGACAGTTCTTTCTTCATGTAAAAATTGGCTTGCGATTGTATGGGCCTCTATTTTGCGGCTCTTGCTTGTTCCAGACAAATTCTCGTTACTCACCAAAACCCACTCCAATTCTAAATTCAAATGCTGATTTTAAACTCTGTACCTTATCTGTTATATAGTTTTTTGATAGGTATTATATAACAGAGGTTTTATATTAAATACGAATTTTATTCGCAAGTTACGTCTATGTGTATTATAATTCATTTCGAGCTGTATCACTATCGAACACGCGACCTAATCTTTTTATTATTACGCTTGTTCACTGCATACGCACATTGATTTACAATTCACACTCCAATTCAAGAGGTGACAAAAATGGGTACTCCTATACCTGAGGTCGATTACATTCAGGTTCTCGACAAAGAAGGAAATGTTGTAAATCCTGAATTGATTCCTGATCTCAAAGACGAAGAGCTCCGAGAACTTATGCACAGAATGGTGTTCTCACGCATTTGGGATCAACGCGCAATCAAACTGACTCGCCAGGGGCGTCTTGGTTTCTACGCTCCATTTGCTGGTCAGGAAGCTTCCATGATTGGCAGCGAATTTGCTACTAAGAAAGAAGATTTCATCGTGCCGGGATATCGCGACATGCCGCAATGCGTATGGCATGGCTGGCCGCTGTATCAGGCGTTCTTGTATTCCCGTGGTCATCAACAAGGTGGTCAATTCCCGGAAGACGTTAATGTCATGTTGCCGCAAATTATCATTGGCGCACAAATCGTTCAGACGACAGGAATCGCTCTTGGATTCAAATTGAAAAACGAAAAACGAGTTGCCGTTACATATACAGGTGACGGTGGTACGTCCCAGGGAGATTTTTACGAAGGTATGAACTTTGCTGGAGCGTTTGGTGCACCAGCAGTTTTCATTGTGCAAAATAACCAGTTTGCTATTTCTGTACCACGTGAATTCCAGACGAAAGCTAAGACACTTGCACAAAAAGCGATTGCAGCAGGTATTCCTGGTGTTCAAGTCGATGGTATGGACGTACTTGCAATGTATGTTGCAACAAAACAAGCAGTAGAACGGGCACGTGAAGGCAATGGTCCAAGCATGATTGAATCTGTGACATTCCGTTATGGCCCTCACACCATGTCTGGGGACGATCCGACTCGTTACCGTACAAAAGAGACCGAATCGGAATGGGAAGCAAGAGACCCTCTCATTCGATTCCGCGCTTATCTCGAATCAAAAAATTTGTGGACTAAAGAAGACGAAGAACGCGTCATCGAAGAGGCGAAGAACGCTGTAACCGATGCCTTGAAGAAAGCTGACCAAGCACCGAAGATGACAATTCCTGGCCTCATTGACAGCATGTTTGAAAATACAACAAATCAGCTCGAAATGCAAAAGGCCGAGTATACAGGATTGGAGGCTAAGTAATATGGCACAAATGACTATGATTCAAGCCATCACAAACGCCATGGACCTGGAACTCGCGCGCGATGAAAAAATACTGGTCTTTGGTGAGGACGTCGGTAAAAACGGCGGCGTTTTCCGCGCAACAGAAGGATTACAAAAAAAACACGGTGAAAACCGCGTATTCGATACCCCGCTAGCTGAATCTGGGATTGCCGGACTCGCAAACGGCTTGTCAATTCAAGGATTCCGCCCAGTAGCTGAGATTCAATTCTTTGGTTTCGTTTTCGAAGCTTTTGACCAAATAGCAAGCCAAGCTACACGTACGCGTTATCGTTCAGGCAGCCGCTACACCTGTCCAATTACTTACCGCGCACCATTTGGCGGCGGCGTACGTACACCGGAACTTCACGCAGACAGCTTAGAAGGTTTGCTCATTCAAACTCCTGGTCTTAAAGTTGTTGTCCCTTCATCTCCATATGATGCAAAGGGTCTCTTAATATCTGCAATTCGTGATAACGACCCTGTCTTCTTCCTTGAACACATGAAATTGTATCGTTCATTCCGTGAAGAAGTGCCTGAAGAAGCATACACAATTCCGCTCGGACAGGCGAAGGTTGCTCGCGAAGGTAAAGATTTAACAATTGTTACCTATGGCGCAATGGTCCAACTCGCGAAAAAGGCTGCAGAGGAATGGGCAAAGAGCACTGGTCACCAGGCAGAAATCATCGATCTGCGCACGATCAGCCCAATTGATATTGAAACCATCGTAGCATCCGTTAAGAAAACACACCGCGCAGTTGTTCTCCAAGAAGCTCAACGTAGTGCAGGTGTTGCAGCAGAAGTAATAACGCAAATTAACGAACATGCGATTTTCCATCTTGAGGCACCTGTTCTGCGCATATCTCCGCCAGATACGGTTTACCCATTTGGACTTATCGAAGATGAATGGCTCCCAACGCCAAAACTTGTTCTTAACAATTTGAATAAAGTCATGAGCTTGTAAATTGGAGGTGTAACGATATGGCACTATTCCAACTGCCGTTACCAGAGCTTGGTGAAGGACTGCACGAAGGTCGAATCAGCAAGTGGCTCGTAAAACCAGGCGATGTTATCCAGGAAGACGATGCGATTGCAGAAGTCGAAAACGATAAATCACTTGTCGAACTGCCAAGTCCTGTATCAGGCAAGATTGTTGACATCAAAGTATCCGAAGGTACAACTTGTGTTGTCGGCGATATTTTAATGTCCATTGAAGTACAAGGAGAACTTCCGCAAGGCGCAGCGTCAGCAGAAAGCGCCCCAGAAGCTGCTCCCGCAGCGGCTGTACAGGCGGCTCCGGCTCCAGCTCCTGCAGCCCAGACAGCCGCACCTGCAGTACAAGTCGCCCCAAGTGCAGCCCCAGCCCCAGTTGCTGCTAATGCAACAGAAGCAGTACAGAGTGCAGCTCACGAAGTCCTTGCTACACCGGGTGTAAGGAAATATGCACGGGAACAAGGCGTGAATATCGCTCTTGTTACAGGAACGGGCGCAAACGGCAAAGTAACGAAAGAAGACATCGACGCATTTAAATCCGGTAAAGGCGCAGTTGCTGCAGCTCCTGCAGAGACTCAAGCTGCCGCACAGGCTCCTGCTGCTGCATCAACATTCGTCGCTGGCCCGGAGCCAGTAGAGCGCGTCCCGCTCCCGATGATTCGCCAAAAAATTGCGGAAGCGATGGCTCGTTCCAAATATACAGCTCCTCACGTTACACTGATGGACGAGGTGGACGTAACAGAGCTCGTGAAGCTTCGTAAAGAAATTAAGCCTATTGCTGCTGAGCGCGGTACGAAAATTACTTATTTGCCATTTATCGTAAAGGCAATGGTTGCAGCTCTTCGGAACCACCCGCAAATAAATTCATCTCTGGATGAAGAGAAACAAGAACTTGTTGTCAAACATTATTACCACATCGGTATTGCAACTGACACAGACCGTGGGCTTCTTGTTCCAGTTGTGAAGCATGCGGATCAAAAAAACATGTGGACAATTGCTGCTGAAATAGAGGATTTAGCAACTCGCGGTCGAAATGGCAAGCTGGCGCCAAACGAGATGAAGGGCAGCACGATATCGATTACAAACATCGGATCGACTGGTGGAATGTTCTTTACACCGATTATCAACTATCCTGAAGTCGCCATTCTTGGTGTCGGAAGGATTACGGAACGACCTGTGATGAAGGACGGCCAAGTTGTAGGAGCGCAAATGTTGGCTCTGTCTCTCAGCTTTGACCATCGCGTTATTGACGGCGGACTTGGGCAACGATTTATCAACGATGTAAAACGATTGCTCGAAAACCCACGCTTGTTACTTTTGGAGGTGTAACATAATGGTAGTAGGAGATTTTTGTGAAGAAGTAGATGTTCTTGTAATTGGTGCAGGTCCTGGCGGATACGTTGCAGCAATTCGTGCTGCACAGCTTGGAAAATCTGTAACTATTGTCGATAAAGCAGAACTCGGCGGTGTATGTCTAAATCGCGGTTGTATTCCATCAAAAGCACTCATTTCTGCTGCACATCATTATGAAGCTGCAAAAGAGTCTCCATTCCCTGGTGTAGAATCCTCTGCAACTCTCGACTATGCAAAGGTTCAAGCATGGAAGCAGACTGTTGTTGACAAGATGACCGGCGGCGTAAAAAGCTTGATGAAGGGTAACAAGATTAATGTTGTCCAAGGTGAAGCATTCTTCACGAAGCCGGACGAGGTTCGCATCATGAAGGAGCACGAGAGTGAACGGTATAAGTTCCAACATTGCATTCTTGCAACTGGATCACGCCCGATTGAAATTCGCTCCTTACCATTTAGCAAACGTGTCCTTTCTTCCACTGAAGCGCTGAACTTGGATAAGGTTCCGGAAAGCCTGGTAGTTGTCGGCGGCGGCTACATCGGTATTGAACTTGGACAAACCTTTGCGAAATTTGGTTCAAAAGTAACAATCGTTGAAGGACTTGGTTCAATTCTGTCTGTCTTCGATGCCCAATTAACTCGTCTTGTTGAGCGTAGTTTGAAGAAATACAACGCTGACATTTACACAAACGCGATGGCTAAAGGCGTCGAGGAAACCGATAAGGATGTCACCCTTACATTCACAGACAAAAACGGAGCAGAGCAAAAGGTTACTGCCGAATATGTACTCGTTACCGTCGGCCGCCGTCCTAACACGAACGAACTTGGTCTTGACGCTGCAGGTATTAAAGTTAGCGAACGCGGCTTAATTGAAGTAGACCAACAAGGCAGAACATCCAACCCGAATGTGTACGCAATTGGTGATATTGTTCCTGGCGCAGCTCTTGCCCATAAGGCTTCTTATGAAGGTAAAGTTGCTGCTGAAGCAATTGCTGGACAACCAAGCGTTGTTGACTACCGCTGCATCCCGGCAGTTGTATTCTCTGACCCTGAGATTGCATCTGTTGGCTTAAGTGAAGAACAAGCAAAAGCACAGTACGGCGAAATTGCCGTCGGTCGCTTCCCTTACGCGGCAAACGGCCGTGCAACTGCACTTGGCGCAACTGACGGATTTGTAAGACTTATTTCCGAGAAGTCGACAGGCCTTGTCGTTGGTGCACAAGTTATCGGTCACGAAGCATCTAATCTCATTGCAGAGCTCGGCCTCGCAATTGAGATGAGCGCAACCGTTGAAGATATCTCCCTGACAATCCATGCTCACCCAACACTCGGCGAAATGGTCATGGAAGCATCTGAAGTTGCACTTGGTTCACCGATTCACATCGTAACAAAGTAATCATAATACGAACGAAAAACCCCGCATACCTTTTCAGGCTGCGGGGTTTTTTATCCATCAGACGGATTCTCATTTTAATCCTGGAAAGCCGTTTTGACGCAAAGCTTCGTATGCAACAATTGCTACAGTATTTGAGAGATTTAGTGACCTTTGTCCTTCTCGCATTGGAATTCGGACAACCCGCTCTTGATTGGCGTTTAATACGTACTTAGGCAATCCTTTTGTTTCTTTGCCAAAGACAATAAAATCATCCTGACCATAACGAACGTCGGTATACGATTTAGTCCCCTGCGTTTCTAT
>JAKADF010000085.1:4279-9537 GCA_021820805.1 Bacillota bacterium | reverse complement strand
GTCAGGCAAAAGGTGAAGTACGGAATGAAAACGACGTTTTAACCCATGCTCCGGTTTTATAGTGACTGACTCAGATATCGATATATCCTTTAATAATCGTTCTAACTCGCATTTAATAACACTTAAAGCAGAGGGAATGATCAAGAATCCACTTGCACCCGCCGCAAGAGCACGTAGTGCAACAGTGTCTCCGTCCAGCCCAACTAAAGCAATTACGACAGCCTTGGGGTTTAAATCTAGAACATCATCAATTGTTCGATATCCACTGCTTTCCTTTAACATTACATCTACAAATACAACATCAGGTCTATGTAAACGATAGACTAGCGCGGCCTCTAAACGGGAACTGGCGTGACACACTACTTGACAATCACATGCCGCTAGTTCCTCTTTTATGATTTCTTTCATGATCCACGATTCGTGGACGATCATAGCACTATACACGACGAAAAGCCCCCTGTTCAAAGTATAAGCAAGATGGACACAAAGGGGCCTGGTTATAGCTTCAAAACGAGAAGCGAAACGGTGCAACCCGGCGATCATAGGCGAATAGACCCTTAGACCCGTAGCTTTGCGTCCGTGCTTTTCAGCACGTTTGCCCATGGAAGATTTTTCACATCAGCTCTTTGCTCTAGCAATCTTAAACAAATTTATTATCCTGTTAATAAGTCCACTGTAATAAGATCTATGTTCTTCCTGAACGGTGCCACTATTATTGTTGTGACTTGAAGCCTTAAGATTATCTTCAACTGAGTTAAACTTTATCTGTAATTCCGAAAGTTCCATCCCCACTGCACGTGCGTATGAAACTATGAATCCACGCGTATATGCAAATTCCGGAAGTTTGCTCCAATCACCTATTTCAATCGCCCTTAGATACCGTTTCTGTATTTTCGTTAAGTGCTCAATCTTTTCTAAACTAATCCCCAATTGCTCTCTTTTATATTGCAATTCCTTTCCAATATCCAATTATTTGTCACCTCACTTTCGCAGTAGAGTGTGTATTCTTCACATACACTTCATCAAATTTTGTCGATCCATTTAACTAGTACTCGTCCATCGGAAATAACGCTGTCCGCAATTTTTGCAATTCCTAATCACTTTTTCTCCCTCTTGATACCCTGCGAATTTCCTGGTTTAACTCGTAACTCTTAAAGGGCTTCGCTACATACCCCACGGCTCCCGCCTGTATTGCTTGAACCATGGCTACTTGCTGCTCGATTGCAGAAACCATCACAACAATAGCAGAGGGAAATTTTGCGATTAAAGCCCGTACCGCTTCTACACCATTCATCCTTACCATTGTTATATCCATGGTAACGACATCCGGGTTGCACTTAGCATATAACTGTACTGCCTCGCTTCCATCGGATGCTTCACCTACAACGTCCCAACCGCAGTCAGTTACCGTATTCCGGATGAAAGTTCGCATAAATTTCGAGTTGTCGACTATCATGATCCGCATAATTAATCCCCTTTGGTACTTTCTCAAAAGGAAACTGCTGAAACGAATGAATTTCGTTACGAAACTAAACATTTATTTTGTTCCAAACAGAAAAAGACCCCGCAAACACGCAGAGCCCAAAAGTTGCAACCCGGCGATCATAGACATCCGTCCGTAGACCCGTAGCTTTGCGTCCGCACTTTTCAGAGCGTTTGCCAATATCTATGTAATTTAATTCTTCTCATTTAACGACATTGTACTATAGAATTCGACAAAATGATACATTTGTTGACAGTATCGAATAAAAAAATTCAAGTTAATTTTGTAATATACATTATCCAAAGGAAAGCAGGCAGGTTAATAATGTGTAAAAATCATTACAACTACTAAAATAAGAATAACCAGAGCAATAATTGGCCCCCATGGAGCGCGAGGATTTTTTTTTCGGCTCTTACCGATATCATCCAATTCCTTATGGGAATAAAATAATGGCGGTCTGCTATCCATAATCTGTCCACGCTTCTCTCATTAATTTTAATGAAGGACTGCAATAGTTTAAGAAACGCTGCTCCCATCGTTCTAACATGTAATATTTATTTTATCGTCATTGAGGGGATGCTGTTTACGGGATGAAATAAAACTGTGCATTATCATACCAATGACTACAAAACAAAGCCCTGAAAATCCGGCAATAGAAATTTTAGTTCCCGGTATAAGAACAATCTCTCCAATTAAAGTAAACACGACTTCTCCAGACTGAGTCGCTTCTACAACTGCCAACTGGTTGACATTACTTTGAACCGTATCCGTCGCCGTGAAAAACAGCACAGTAGCAATGACGCCTGAAAATACAGCCACAATCAAAGCTTGAAGTGATTGTACACGACTGGGCAATCCATGTCCGAACAGCTGATAAATTGACAGAACCAACCAAAAAGGCATACTGAAAATCGTCATCCCCAGAGTTCTTTGGTAAGCATCAATCCTGCCAGTACAAAGTTCCATCATTTTTCTATTTCCCAGCGGATATGCAAATGTAGCAATGACTATTGGAAGAATCCCGAGTAACATATCGCGAATAGACACCCGCGATGCTTGCGACCATTCCATAATAATGATTCCTATGAAAATAATTAAAGACATTCCCATTCTTCTAAAGGGAATGCGCTTCCTAATCTTCATTATTCTATCCTTAGTTTGAAGCGTTTCGTGAAAAAGTGGAACTAAAAGTGAACCTGCAATAATTGTAAATTGCCATGTACCCGCTACTAACCACGCAGGACTATAGGCAGCGGCAAAACATAACGGAGCATAAAATAATCCAAACCCGATGAAACTCCACCATAACCACTGCCAAGGATGACGACCAATCTCTTTTACTAATGTTATAAAATCTTTTCGCGCCAGCACGATTATTAATAATAGAGGAAGCATGAAAATGAAGCGCAATGAAGAACTCCAAATCCAACTTCCTCCACCATCACTCATTAACTTGTTCAACACAAAAGTAGCTGCGAAAAAAAAAGACGCAAAAATTCCCAATAAGACTGCTTTCAAGATTTGTTCCTCCGAATCGATTCCACACCAGAAACGTAAATTTGATAAGGATGTCTGTATCTAAAATCTTAATTTGACTTCCTTATAAGTTTAGCACCAGACTATATAAAAAAAACACCCTTATACGACCCACACACTAATTCCTACTCATACAAAAGGCCCACCTTTAGTGGCTCTTTTGTATGAGTGTTAAGTGAACTCATCGGGTGAGCAAAGCAAGAGCAAGAATTTCTTTAAAATTCATCATAATAAATAGATGAGCTACGAACACCAAGTTTGTACAAACTTTTTTGTGTTGTTTGAATCATAATGGGCGGCCCACACAAATACACATCTGTATTATTTAAACTTTCGAACGACCTAGACACAACATCAGCAATGTAACCTTCCTCGCCATCCCACATCTCATGCTCTTCAAGGTTAGACAAAGCAGGTACAAAATGAAAATTCGGATACTGCTCTTTCCAACTACGCCACTGTTCAATTAAAAACAGATCTTTAGTAGTACGTGCTCCGTAGAAAAGCCAAGCCTGATGTGAGAAATTCTGAGCAAAAGCTGACTCGAGCAGTGCTTTGATTGGGGCAAGCCCCGAGCCCCCTGCGATAAATACGATATCCTTATCTAATGTACGTAACTGCATTCGCCCGTACGGACCAGAACCACTTACAACATCTCCAGTTTGTAATGATGTCAAATATGTAGACCCTTTCCCATGCGGAATTAGCTTTACATAGAATTCTAATAAACCACTAGGCGTATATTCATTCGCCATAGAATACGCTCTTGTATCATCTAACCCTGGGACATTAAATTCAAAGTACTGTCCTGCCGCATAATGTAAATCCACCGGGTCAGAAAGTTGAATGCGAATAATGTGGATGTCTGGGGTTACCCTCTCGTTACTAACCACTTGTCCATTGAAGTCGTAGACGGGAAATAATCTAACACCAGGTTCTTCATCTTCCTCAACCTCTATAACCAAGTCGCTGCACGGTAAGGTGCTGCACATTAAAATATATCCCTCATCTCGTTCAAACCCCATTAAGGCAAATTCCGAGATACGATTCATCAATTCATAATCCCCATCGACTACCTTCGCTTTACAAGATGAACAGTTCCCATGCCTGCACCCATATGGTACCGACATTCCGCTGCGAATCGCTGCATCCAAAACGGTTTGATCTGATGCGCAGCGAATTTCTCTTCCACTCGGTACCATTTGAATAGAAAATTTTTCTAATCCCTCATTCGCTATACTCATATCAAACCACCCCGTTTGATTAAAACTTTTTAGAATAACGAAACCCATTTTGTATTGAGAAATGAATCGTTATAGCAACCCAAAGGTTCACTCGGTCGTTCATATCGTCCCAGTCGACACCGCACAATCCTGCAATCTTATCAAGTCGATATCGTAAACCCGCAACCGACATATGCAATCGCTCTGCAGCCTTTGAATAGTTGCCATTACATTGTAGAAATTCGAAAGCAGTCACAATTAGCTCTGATTGATGTTCGCCTTTTTCATCTGTAAGTGGATCTATTAACCGACGATATAGACTAAAAAGTTCAGGATGATGAACACTATGAATAAACATTAATGCCAATTCATATTGTTCATAACTTCCTACAGGAGTTACTGCATTATCATCCGCGTTTACGACCGAGAGAAATTCGGCAATATCATGGGCTTGAGAATAACTTTTTAACAGGTTCGACCAGTCATCCAAAGTCTGTCCTGTGGTGATAATCGGCTTAAACCCCTTAATACTTTTGGTTAAGTGATTATACACATAGTTCAGCAAATCATTGATATTTGAGCCAAATTGAGTGCGTGTTTCTTTATCAACTATCAGAACTACATTCCCTTTGTAAATAAAAGGGGAGTATACCATTTCCAAACCAACCAATTTACTTACTACATTCTCTATCTTGCTTCTGTCAGAAATTCGTACAAGCATTACAAGAGGCAAACGGTCAGACGCTTTTCCTAACCTTCTGCATCGTTCCATGGTTGACACCGTTGTTTGCCCACCGCTCTCAAGCAGAGTTCGAAATAGATCCTCAATGCTTTGATGACTTGCACGTACCAACAATTGCTTATAGAACAATTCTATTCCAAGAATCTCCTGGGCACGTCCTAAAAGAAGCTCATCCTCAGAAGAAATTCGGTGATTTCCTATAACGATAACTGTTCCGTACTGATTGTCGGAGGCTCCAACAATTCTCCTTTCGCAATAAATGCGCTCTGTACCC
>JAKADF010000085.1:0-4269 GCA_021820805.1 Bacillota bacterium | reverse complement strand
TCAGGAATATTACGAACAAAATCCACGCAAGCTGAGTTTTCATACCGATTTTGCATTTCATACCAAGCCTGCTCATGAGCTGGAATCAGCCAATGAGCCGACAAAGTATGCCCCATAGAATTTTGCAAAATCAACGATCGATTTAGCACCTCACCTATATTTCGAAGGATCTCCTGTAACCCATGATTTTTACCGAGTATTCTGTTAATCCTGCTCTGAAGGTCATGAGCCTTAGCAAGACCTCTGTTTCTTTCTTCAAGCAAGATATGGACCCTATCTAGCTCTTCCGAAAGATTTATTGCCTCGTAATAGTGGAAATCCTTTAAATCATCTTCTTTTGCGTACATGACTGTAGTTGCACGATAACTGCAGGTGGCATCGCCGCATCCACAGCACGACGGTTCTACTGTAACAACTTGGTGTCCGAATATGGTCGATAAATAACCACTAGCATACCCAACCAAAGTCCAACACACAGTATGGTTACTTACACCAAAATGCTGGATGTGTTCCTTTGCTTCATACGAATTCACCCAATCTCCCTCAAACAACAAGTAACCATTCTCCACATTAACTTCTAGTCGGGTTGGAACCGCCATGGTAATACCTTCTGCCGTATGTATGGCAGGACCTTTGAGAAGAAGATCTTCAATCGAATATCCCACAAATAGTTTCTGTACGACTTTAGCATCATGTACACCTGCATGCCAGCCATAACGCATTAGGAACCCTTTTGCGCGATCCCACCCTAGGGTATTTACTAAATCACGGCGTAAAAGGCCTATAGACTGAGCAGACCACATGATCATTCGTCCACTATTTGTGGTTTTATCCTCGGTTCGTGGTTCTAAATCAATAAGTTGGCGAAGCGTCATAGGCCTTGGAATCACACGACCACCCCCAAAAAACAGTTTCAATTATGAGTTGTTAAGCTACTCAATATTCTTGAAACATGCATTGAGGAAGCTGCTACATTCATGAGACTTCTAAAGCATCAAATATCAGGTTCAACGGATCCCCATTACGTACTCCCGCCTCTACAACACGCTGTTTACCATGCAATTCGAAAACGCCATCTTCTGTGACGCGAAACAATTTTCCTCCGGGAACTTCTTCTTTTCCTAACACCTTTTTGCTTTCCCGAATCAAGTCAGTAACCATCATATCTTCCGTCATTGCGACTCCTTGCGGGGCAAGAAAAAGGCTGTTGTTCGGAACTTGTACCCAAACCAGTTTCATAGACCCACACCTTCCTCACTCGAATATTCATTAGTTCGTTATTACACTATCATACCGTTTATCAAGGCCTAACTGCCTACGATACCTCAGCCAACGATGATAATCACGTGAAGTGTAGTATTCATTTGCTTCCTCAGGAGCAAAACCAAAATACTTAAACATATCTTCCAGGCTATTACCAAATTCACCATTAAGGTAAGATTCTGCTGGCCACCACCATTGTACATATTTGTGTGGCTCTTCCTCGAATATTTGCTTACAGCCTGGTGAACAAAACATATGCGTTTTCCCGTTGTAGTCAGAGTACTGCGTCCATGGACGCTCTGGATGGTCAGGGTCCGGAAACTCAATAGGAATCTGACATACAGCACATACAGCAGGCAGACCTGGAGAGGCAACAGCCATCACATGGTCATCCATTCTTCTAAAGAACGGAGCATAATACCTGTCGAATGTGCTGGGGTATTCATTTGACAGCCACTCGTAATCGTCAGGCTGCAAACGAAATCCCCTAAAGTAATTTGCGTGTTTGTAGTGCTCAAGAATCCGCATCGTCGCATGTGAATAATGTTCCTTTTCCTTAACGGAGTCTTCAAAATTTCGAGGAGGACGTATTCCATATCGTGCGAAATCTTTAAAGAGACCGTTTATTACTTGCTCTTCAACATAAATTTCGAACGCTCTCTTCCAAGAAATTGGCCGTACACGTGGATAATAGTCCACCAGTGTAGAAATTACGGAAAAAATACGGTATGCTCTCCAATACCATTTATCGATCCAACGCTGAATCAATGGTACATTCCTATCATCTTCCTCAAGCAACATCCGAAGTGCCGACATTCCGAGGGCCATATGTCGCGATTCATCAGATTGAACACTTTTACCGACAGATACAAAATGTTCATCGCCAACTGCCGCAGCAGAAGAAGCAAACGGTAAAAACAGAATATTCGTAAAAACATATTCGAATGAAAACGAGATCGCAATCAATGATTCAAACGGGCCTGCTGTTAACGCGTCATCAAAAAATGACTTTGGTACTGTGTTAAACCATAGATTTTCATTTGTTTGTGAATAAGCATGTAACCCATCATAATACTTGCTCATATCAGCATAGTGTTTGATTTCGATCTGGGCGTGTCTCAGTTCATCGATTGCCTGATTAAAAGTTGCAAACCGAATAGCCTCTATGGGAATGTTTCTACCAATATACGCCATTAATCTATGAGCAGAGTATTCAGCTGGTTGAACAGCAACAGCAAATGCTTTTACACCTTCAAACCACCGCCCATCTATAACCCTTGCATGACCATAATTCGCTTCAAAAGCAGCACGAACAGCATGGTGTAATTGGTCTTTCTCAGACTGAATTTTGACATACTGATTAAAAGTCATACGAAAAGGG
Source organism: Bacillota bacterium (assembly GCA_021820805.1). The sequence goes on along the minus strand of JAKADF010000085.1, from coordinate 1,625 downwards.
TCTTCCCACTTAGACGGATCCTTTAATCGAATACCTTCAGCCTCAACTAACGGGAACATCTTTTTGGAGTCTACCGTTTTCGGGTCCCACATAAGATCGTGCGTCAATGCACGATACCGCTCTGAAGTACCCATAGCCATACAAATTCACCCCAAGTCTATTCTGATTTTTCAGTTAATTATTAACAGCCTATCCCCAACTGATTTCAATATGTTCCTCATCCCATTCTTTGATAAAGCCAAAATAGGACGCCATACACACATGCAACTCATCCATAGACCATTCTCTGCCAAGTTCTTCTTCTATATCAACACGGCGCAAAAACAGCCGTTCCGGAACCTTTACTTTAATAAAGGCACCCATATCATCCATCATAACTGAATTCCCTTGTGTCTTCAGCGCACTAACAATTGCATGTACTACGTCATCGGCATTTTTATCAAGATCCATGCCAACGTAACTGCTCATAAACTAACCCTCCTTACAAGATTAAAGCTATACCTTTATGCCTTCAAGATTTAATTTTTTAATAAAAGGTAATAAGGTCTTATTCATTACTTCATCAATTGAATCCTGAACATTAATTTGTATCCCTGAACTATTAAACAGTCTCTGTAATGACTTCATAGCTTTAATAGCAAATGGCAACCAATGGTTTATCCATTCTGAAACAATTTCTCGGTTGGAACGTGGATCTTCTGGTGTCTGACGAGGATCCGATAAGGTTTTCCCCCAACGGTAATCCCCCGGCCAATTTTCATATCCTAATGCTTTCAGATACTCCCACCGGCTTATTGCAGAATCATTTACAATGAACTCTACAAACTTTTGTGTCCATTGTTCTTCCCAAGTTGTTTCTCCTTGACATACCAAGGATAACTGAGGAAGAATTACATCCCCGTATTGCACAGCGATTGTATTTAAGTGTCCGTAGATCAAACGTGAAATAAAAGGTTCTATGATTAAATTTAATGCGACTAAATCTTCCGCCCAATCATCAGTTACCAAAAGTTGCTCCATGTACTCACGTAAAATTTTAAAACCCTCATGCTCTAACCATAATTGCCTGCCTTCTTGCAATGAACTATTTGAGTCATTTCCTGGAAATGTTATAGCCCATTCGGTAAGCCATTGAGATCTACCTTGCTTATCAAAAGCCGTATAAGTTGCACACTGCTCAATTGGACACCCCATGGCATAACGAACAACATGTTGTAACTGCACTGCTCCGGCATATTCATAGTGGCGCATAGGAACATATAATTTATCACTGAAAGATTTCCACGGTTCTTGAACCTTGCTATAAATATCGAGGCGCTTACCGTGATCGAATATTTCTATTACAGATTCCGCCAATTTCTTACGATTGTGTACGTAAGGCGTATACCAATATTTTTTGGGATCACGAAAAGCATCCCAGTTACTAGAGCGAACCGCCGTATAACGCGGGTCGTAGATATCATAGTCTGGTTTATAGTATCTGTTTCGATAATGACCATGAAGATACGACTGTTCTCGTACAGTCACTTCCTCGTACTCATTCTTAGTTGGCCAATCCCATGGTTGTCGCCTGATTGGCATCAATACCCGCGATGAGTCCATCATTCTTCCCTCCTTTTAAACCA
>JAKADF010000084.1 GCA_021820805.1 Bacillota bacterium | reverse complement strand
CATTTTCGTTTCATCCTCGTTGCTCTTGTTTCACGGACCTTTTAAAGCATTGTCAACATATGTTATTGATTCTGTCGCAACGACAAGACATGGGTACTTGCTTCGTCCGATGTCACTGTTTACGTTGTCAAATGCTGAAATTCAAGCTCACAGTGCACATCTGATGCTAAATACATCAGCAAAAACAGTTCGTATGAGAGATTACAGCAACATTCAAGATAATTCCATTCAGATTGAAACATATACGGCTTCAACTTTTTCCGCGAAGGTAATGCTCATCCGAAATCCCAAACTCGTAAAGGTTGCGATAACGAGATATGTTGGGACAGAGGGAGAGACGGTCAGAGAGATGGTTCGTGACACCGGTGCCGTGGCAGGCATTAACGCGGGCGCATTCGATGATACAGGCTGGAGAGGAACCGGCGGATTGCCGCTTGGCATTACCATGCATGATGGAAAGTTACTGCAAAATGACCAAAGTAAGTGGAAAGGTCAACCTGTCGTTGGCATCACGGCTGACGGCCAACTTGTTTGCGGATCCTATTCTGTACAGGAATTACGTTCAATGAACGTGCAAGAAGCAGTATCGTTTGGTCCGGTAATTGTTCAAGATGGGAAAGGCATGGTACAAGGTCAAGGTGGTTGGGGGTATGCCCCGAGAACTGCTATTGGCCAAAAGGCAGATGGAACGATTCTTTTTGTTGTTTCAGATGGTAGGTTTATTCACGGGCCAAACGATTTGGGCGCATCTTTGAAAGATATACAAGATCTTATGTTGCATTATGGTGCAATTACGGCTGCCAATCTAGACGGGGGCTCCTCCTCAACGATGGTGCATAACGGCAAACTCGTAAATCAGCCAACTGACATTCTTGGCGAACGAAAAGTTGCGACCTCATTTGTCGTGGTCGGGAAATGAGGGTGAAATCAGATGAATAGGGCAAGGGAAAGAAAGATTAATCGAAAGCAGAAACGAAAGAAAATCGGCAGGAAGATTCTTGTTTTTCTTGTGCTTGTTACCGGCGCTCAGTGGTATGCATTCCATCATTACAACTCGATTTTAACTGGTGCGATAAATGTAAAGACGAACGCAACTCAGCAAGTTAAACCTCCAACTGTAGATACACAGAAGGAGATTGCTACTCTGGCAAAGCAATACCCTATAAATGCTGTGTCAACGGACGGTACAACTATTGCATATGTAGACAGCCAAAATGTGTTGTATGTAAAAGATCTTGTCCATAACACAACCTTGACGACTTTAAAGAACCCCTATCCTGTACAATATCTTGAGTGGATTGGGAACGAAAGTGTATTTGTTGGAGAAAAGGAAGCACCAGGTGTGCTTGAACTTAAGACAGTTGATGCAAATTCAGGCATAGAGCGAGTTATCCATACATTCACGGGCTTGTATGCACAAGACAACTTTAAGAAGATAGCATACACACTTTTGACGAATGATGTTTATATTTTAATCGGTTCTGATACTGACAGTCTTGTCTACCATTACGATACAAATTCAAATTTGAATATGGTCTACTTGGGCGGTCGTTTCATTAAAAATATTGATGTTAGTCAAACGGGGAACCAGCTGTATTTTGAGGATTACGTGTCAGGAACATTTAATGTTTTGGTTCGAAACCAAGGCAGTATTCAACTAATTGCTCGAAACAGTGCCCTTATTACAGTGCAAGGCAACACATTGTACTACGGTCCAGTAAACCAAAATGGTTTGGTAACTGCAGTATACAGGTATGATAGTAGTACAGGCTCAGGAGTTTTGGTGGAAAATCTGCAGAGCCCGACCCTGGCAAGCAACATTCAAATTACACAAAATGGCCAGGTCCACGTTCAAACGACTTCGGCATAACTAATCATCGTACGTCCACGTGATATTTCGATTGTATTTCAATCTTGAAGATATACACTCAGTCGAAGGCGTGCGGCACCGTGATAAGAACTCATGAAGCGGGCGTGTGTAATAATGGCTCAAGGACTAGCCTATGTGATTAGGCATTCTGTTAAACGATATACAAAATTCCTTATAATTGGAACGATGAACGCACTTGTTGACGTTTTTGTTTTGGATGGTTTGTTGTGGATTTTGCCAACAAGAACTGCATGGACGTTAAGTGTATACAATACGATTGCAGTGATTGCTGCTCTTGTAAACAGTTATGTATGGAACAAGCGTTGGACTTTTGGTGATGTAGCGACTGGTTCACCTAAGGAACGCTTGTTCTTTTTCCTTCAAGCTGTTTTAAACCTAATTTTAAATGACGTTATTGTTGTGTGGGTATCGTCGTATTTAGTGTTCTCTAAATCAGTACCATTTTTTATCAGCAGTAATGCTGCAAAGGTCATAGCAATGATATCTTCATCATCAGTGAGTTATTTATGCATGAGATGGTTTGTTTTTCGAACGCGTTCACGTGTGAACATTATTACATCGAAAGATTTATGATTTAGGTAATTGGTTACACACAGTAACTAAAGTACCATATGTTACTAGATTGAATACCGTTTTTGAGTTTTGAATTGGCAATTCCACACAGCCTAAACTTTGCGGTGTTCCATACGAATTGCGCCAAAACCCATGAACTGCCTCTCCGCCATGGTAATAGCTGACATATGGCACACCGGGATCGTAATAATGATGCCCAGATGGATCTACACCCTGCATCGTTTGTGAGGTGTAACGCAAATAAATTGGCCATGTCCCGTTGTCAGACGGGGCCTGTGTAATTCCAGTATTCGCAAGGCTTGAATAGATGACTTTACCATCCTTCCAAACCTTTAATGTTTGGGGCAGCCGCTTCTCCACTGTAATGTACATATAACCTCTTAGATTTATCTTTCCCGCTTTCAAATCTTCCGCTAATGACGCCCAAACTTGTGGTCCCGCAATCCCATCGATAGTGAGTCCCCGATTATGCTGATAAGTCATCAGAGCACCTTGTGTCAAGGTGGTAAAAGTAGATGCAGACCAGCCGGACTGAAGTGTTGGGGCAATGGAGGGATATTTCCATGTGAATTTTCCGGGAAGCGGTTGCTCTCTTAATGCGGATTTTGCAAAAGCCCCCGTTATAGTTTGAGACGAATCATTTAAACTCGGCATGAACGTAACAGGCAGATAATGAAGTTCTGCCAATGCCTCATTTAAGTACAAAGCAGTATTACTGTGATTTCCTTTGCTAATAATCGGGGGTTTTGGAGGATTTTTATGTGCCTCAACCTTTTTACTGTTATCAGATTGACTTGAATTGGGCTCGGCGGCCGTGCCTGTCTGATTAGAGGACTCATCAATCTGATGAGTTGCTGTTTGTAAACTGGCGGGTGTTTTATGACCTGCATTTAGTAAATCACACCCAGTAAGGGGTAAGATGAGCGCTCCAATTAGTAAATATTTGAATATCCATTTTACAATTTGCAATTGTGCACCTTCTCGTATGATGCGTTATCGTAGAGCGTTACATCGTATTCAGGAGAGAAGGTCCGTATGACGGTAATAATTTCATGCAAATTTTTGGATTGTGTTGTAGCATAAAAGAGTTGCAAATTCAGCCGGAGGAAAACGCATGCCATCACGATTAACTCAATTGTTTCGTTCTTATCATTCTGTTGTATGGTGGGTTATTGGCGGCACCATGCTGACTACAGTGACAAATTTTATGGTTATGCCATTTATGGCACTTTACATGGCTGCGCATACCAAGGCATCCCCGAGTACTATTGGTCTCGTTATTGGCTGCTCTGCGATTACATCTATGGTGCTTAGTTTGGCGGGGGGTTCCCTGTCGGATAAGTTTGGCAGGAAGCAGATGATGTTGGTTGCAGTCGGTTTTACGATACTCGATATGGTCGGTTATGCACATGCGCGGTCTGTGGCCTTTTTTCTTGTTCTAAGTGTTTTGTCAGGATTGTCACAATCCTTATTTCAACCGGCTTCATCTGCGCTTTTAGCTGATGTTACCTCAAAAGAAAGGCGTGGGGATGTATTTGCCCTTCGTTATTGGGCAATTAACGTAGGTGCAGCCATCGGTCCGATTTTGGGAGGATACTTTGGGACAGTAGCTACAGGATGGACGTTTTATCTTGCTGCACTTACGTCCGCAGTGTATTTCTTTATTATTTTATTTGTATTTCCAAATGAGAAAGGAACGCAAAATACCAAAGAAGGGTTCCAATTTAAAGAGGCAGCGAAAGTAGTGATGATGGATAAGGCGCTGTTGCTATTTTTAGCAGCAGGTTTTGCGTCAAGCCTTGGTTATTGTCAAATTGAAACCAATCTCCCACAGGACATGGTTCGCACGATGGGCCAAGGTTTAACTGCGAAGTTGTTTGGATTTGTTCTAGCTTCAAACGCGATTGAAGTTGTGATTTTGCAATTGCCGATTACGAGGGTGGTTAAACGCTTTAGTACAGTTTCGGCTATGATGGTTGGACAATCGATTTTTGCAATTGGATATATGATGATTGCATTTTCCACTACTCCGTGGATGTATTTTATCAGTATGTTTGTACTTACTCTTGGTGAAATTATTGTCTTTCCACAAAACAACAAGTACATTTCGGATCTTGCGGACGACGCACTGCGCGGTGCATATTTTGGTGCATCGTCCATGACATCCTTTGGATTTTTTATTGGCCCGTGGTTAGGAGGTTTTATTTTATCAAAGTTTGGGGGAACTACGCTTTTTCTGATTGCTGCTTTGGTTGTAGCCCTTGGCGTACCGTTTTACAGATTATCTGGCAATGCCCGAAAACGAATTATGATTCGTATGACTGCACCACGTTCCAAAACTGCTGATCTGTAAGACTAACAGACCAGACTGCAATGCCCGCAATATTGTCGTTTTTCGCTAAGTCTAGTTTGTCTGTTAAACTTTGCTCATTTTCGTAGTATACAGTATGCGCAGTGCCGTCTAAGGCTGTATAAGTTAAGTATGGTGAATCGGCAACCGCGTTAAAGTTTTGTTCTGCTGACGGTAATGTAAGTAGAGAATCGATTGTGGATAGAGACAAACCTCTTGCGTTTCCGGATGTCCCCCAGTCGTAACCATACGCTCCAATGCCAAGAATCGTCTTGTTTTTTGGTATGACTGTTGCTGCATAGTCGAGTACCTTTTTATCCCACCATAAGGGAGCAATCGCTCCTGGCGGATTATTAATCCATGTGTAGTCATACGCCATAAGAGTCACTGTGTCAGCCGACTGTGAGATGGCGCTGTAGTCGTAAGCTCCATCCCAAGACTCTGCAGTTGGCCCGGTCTCAGCTGGTACATCCACATTCAGCAGCTTGCCTTGTGATTTTAGTTCTGCACCTAACTTACTGACAAATGATGAGAATGCACTCCTAGAACTGGGCGGGAGCATCTCCATGTCGAGATCAAGCCCTACAAATCCGTTCGTTACAACAGCAGCAACTAAATTTTGAATTAGAGATGATGACTGAGAAGGTGATGCAAGTATGCTCGCTATTTCCTTTCCATCAAACCCATTTTCATCAAAGTTTTGGACCGTTGCATACGTTTGGAGTCCGTCTGACATTAAATCTTGCAAATAGCTGGTTGGCGGCGACCCGGAAATGGTTGTATCAGGTGCAACCGTAAAACTTACACTTCCAATTCCGCTCAAAATTCCCGAATATGTTTTCGCTTTGTCCATGGAATCAATACTGTTTGTCCACCCAAGTACAATTTTCCCGTTTTTCGTTGCTGGCGATGGACTAGAATTTGAATATGCAGCGAGTGACCATGCAGAGCCGTTCCACGCTGAATTGACCATAACACGATTTAGGATTTGCTCTACATACCAAATTGGCATGTACGTAGTTACATGTCCTGAAGAAGGGTCAGTATATGTACGGCTGTTGATTCTCTGAATGAGAGTGCCGTTGAGGACAATAGATTTTGATCCGGTTGTGGTATTGATATTTGTCAAATCAGGAGTCTGACTTGAAGCAGTTGTAATATTCCAAGTGGTTCCGTCCCACGTATTGGTCATGCCAAGCTGATTGAGAGCCTGCATAACATACCAAATCGGCATATATGTTGTGTTATTGTATACAGCGCCATACGGTTTACTTAACAATTGACCATTTAAATAAATTGACTTTTGCAATTGGCTGGAGCCTATGCATGCATTTGCGGTTAAAGGTATCGCAAACGATGAACAAGCTATGCAAATTGTTATAAGAGTTGGTATAAATTTCTTCAAGTGTTATCTCCTTAATGACTCGTAAAGTCTCTAATTGTTTCTATCTTATCAAGATGTTCCATCGAGGAGGACGCAAAAATCATGGTGGAATTGGAATTATAAAGGTGAAAATAAAATGTATTTAAAGGATTGATATATACGACAAAGGGCTTGGCTGTTGCACAAAGCTCCATGGTGCTTTCAGTAATGATCGTCTTTTTACTGCTGCTGTTTAGTCCACCGAAGCTTCTTAATAAGCATCCTAATTTGTTGTTCTTACATACAGTTTCAAGGGCAGTCTTGCATGGACATTTAGACGGTCAGCATATAAAGCATTCGAACTCTGTTGATTTTTCAGGAAATGCAGAGCCGGGAGATATCATTCTCTGCCACAACGAAGGCAGTGGGTATGGCTATTGGACACATTCTGCCATTTATATAGGTAACAACCAAGCAGTTGATTCGGAGGATTTCGCAAATGGGACACAAATTGTTCATGTGAAAAAATATCGTGAATACGACAGAGTAGCCATTTTTAGAGGAGGTGTTTCAGATGTCATCGGTCAGCAGATCGCAAAAAGTGCAATATATAAAGCAGGGAAACCCTACGATCCGTTTAGTTCTCTTACAGACAGGCAAAGTGAATATTGCAGCAAGTTAATTTGGCAAGTTTATAAGGCAAATGGGATTGATATTAACACACTAAAATCGTGGATTTTACCAGATGATATCGCAGACAGTAGAAAATTACATATGATAGTCAGTTGGGATGCCAAATAATATGAGACGAGAAATAGAACATAACTCACTACAGTTTCTGCTTAATTTGTATCTCATTTTGATTATAGTTTCTCTTATTTGGGTGGGCCATGAGCGGATTCTCAGAGCGATTATAATCATTTGGATCTACGGTGTTTTCTTTACAACGTCCCGTTCGAGTGGGAATGTTGGTCGTTTACGTAGCCAACTCGCCCTTCTTACATTGTACTTTATACCTGCAATTGTTTCATCAGGAGCGGCACTGATTGCAAAGTTAATGGGTGAGAATAATGAATGGGCAAATGGGATATTGGAGCTTTGGATGCATCCATTTATTCCAATATTAGAGCTTATTCCAGCTCAAAAAATATGGAATATGTCGAGCACGTTTCTTTTGGCTTGTCTTATCCCGATTATTCTTATTGTTGTTAACTGTGCTGTTTTCTTATCAAGTAAAATCAAAAAAAAGGCGCTAAAAGCGCCATGAAGTGATTACATACAGTGGTGGTGATGATGATGGTGTTGAATACTGAATGAATCAATCTTAGAAATTGCCACGCGTAAGGATACTCTGTTTAACAAAACAACACCATTCTTTGTAACGGTGGCATGCCTTAGACGAATGTATCCTTTGTGAGCTGTAGCAATCCTCCCGGTGATTTCATTTCCATCATCGGTAAATAGCGTAATTCTTCTGCCGACATACTTCATCAAAACAGTTGCTAGTTGATTTGCAGAAAGGTCTTGTGTAATAGTAACAACATTTGTTACGGGCATCTTGTCGTCACCTCCTTTAGTTACTGATAGTTTATGTTGTCCGTAAGGAGGTGATTGGACAAGTAGTTAGGGTGAACACACATTTTTTGTTATTTCAAAATAGATGTCTTTCCTTCGTACATCCGCTTGTCAGCGACATGAAGGCAAGAACCCCAATCGTGTCCGTCAATGCCAAGTATGGAACATCCGATGCTGACTGAATAATCTTTATTCGTAAACCAAGATGCAACGTAGGATGTGTTTTCTTCCACATTTGGATTTTCCGTTTCGAAGACGAAAACAAATTCATCACCGCCAAAGCGGGCACAAATACCGTGATGAATTATGTTATTTTTAATAACTTCTGCCACATCGCTCAAGATAAAATCTCCTGCAGCATGCCCCTGATTATCATTTATTTCCTTAAAATCGTTAATATCGACTATACCTATGATAAGATGCATTTTGCTTTCATTAGATAAATCGGTGAGTTTTTCAGTAAACCCTCTACGATTAAGAATATTTGTTAGTGGATCATAAAGGCTCGCATGTTCTGCAATTCTCCGAAGCCTCAGCATTTCGAGTATTAGTGAGACATAGGTTGCACATGCCGACATAATATCTGCATCATTCTCATCTGGAGTTGTCTTACGCCCGAGAACAATAGCTCCAATGATTCCCTTTTTAGCGATAATTGGCCAAGCCCCTACATATTTTATATTTGCCTCAGACCATATTCTCCGCCAAACAGGCGGACCCTCACTAACGTGTTGCCAGCGTTCAGAGATTAAGTATGGTTCTCCTTTGAACCATGCGCCGTCAGATATAAACTGTGTTAACTGAGTCTCGGAATAAGCAAGCCCCCAAGGCTCATAAATTCGGGCGCCCGAGTCTTTCTCATCTGGAGTAAATTGTTTTTGGTAGACGATCATGCCTGACTCTATACCAAAAATCTCCTGCAGTACTTGGGCTACTCGTACAAAAAGTGTCCTTCCTCTGTCAACAGAAGCCCAGTTTCTTGATTGTTCAATTAATTCTTTGAGCCCATTTAGCATGGCGTCTCCTCCACTAAGAAACACGTCCAAATAGCTGCATTGTCTTCTAAAATATAAGTTATCATCTCATGGAAAATAGAACAAGACATGGAAATTTGTTATGCAATTCGTTATCGTGATTATGTCGCATAATCGGATCAATCAGACGTTTCAAGAAGATTGTCACGGGAGACAGTGTCACCGCTGAGTTCAAAGGGTGTGTTTCAGTAGTAGATTAAGTATAGTGTGGTATCCTGAAGTAGTTACTCCACGTATTATAACCTTGGAATAAAGGAGACGAGGGTGTGAAAAAGCGAAACCGTGTAAGAGAGAAAAAACGGAGAACGAGAAAATGGACTAGCATTGTTGTGTTATGCTTCGGGGTACTCATGGCACTTGGTATGCTTCTTTCAGCAGTTGGAGTTTAGAGATTGAAGCATCGTCCATCCTTATCATGTTGTAGTTTACATTGATAATTGCTGTATCTCCACTAAATTAAGACTGAAATCTTGAAGCTCACACCAACCCTCATGCTAGTATTTCTTTCCGTTAGTCTTCTACTGTCTTCCAGCCCTGTGCAGCTAGATTTATTTGTTATCCATGATGGCCTCATCTTCTTTTCTTTGATGGCAAATTTAATTAACAAAAAAACCACTTCCTTCCTGAATTTTGTGTCAGGAAACAAGTGGCTGTCGATTAGTGTAATCGTGTCTTGCAACGACCACACGGTTCACAAAATGCTATGATCTCATGCTATACAACCTTGTTTGGCATGACAGGACTCGAAGCTG
>JAKADF010000083.1 GCA_021820805.1 Bacillota bacterium | reverse complement strand
GCCGGGCGAACTCCACGCTCTAATGCGTTCCACGCCAGCAAAGCGCACTTAATTCTAGCCGGAAACTTAGAGACACCCTGAAGAGTCTCTAAATCGCCAAGATCATTCGAGTCAACTTCTTCACCCTTCATTAACAGCCGAAAATCTCCGGTTAACTTTAATGCATTTTCAACCCGCATACCCTTAATCGCCACAGACATCATCGAGGCTGAAGCCATTGAGATTGAACATCCTGTTCCCTTATAACAAACATCTTTGATGAGACCATCATCTATCAATAACTGTAAACGAATCTCGTCACCGCAACTTGGGTTTCGCATATCAACTGTTAATGCATCTGAATCGAGTTGCCCTTGGTTTCTTGGATTTTGATAGTGATCCATAATTACTTGCCTATACAGTTCATCCAATTGCATGCCGGAAAAACTCCTTCGTTGATTGAAGTGCGTTTACCAAGGCGTCAATCTCACGTTCTGTATTGTATAAATAGAAGCTTGCACGTGCGGTTGCCGCAACATGAAGTAATCGCATCAGCGGTTGAGCGCAATGATGACCAGCTCGAACAGCGACACCTTCGGCATCTAAAACAGTAGAAACGTCATGTGGGTGGACACCCTTTAAATTGAAAGTTACGAGCCCAGCACGAACATCGCCAAGTCTTGGACCGTATATTTCGATATCTTCTTCCATCGAAATACGCTCCATTGCATATTCAGCTAGCTTTTGGTCATGTGCATGTATTTGTTCCATGCCAACGCTGGATAAATAATCTACGGCAGCACCCAACCCAATTGCTCCAGCAATAATCGGTGTACCGCCTTCAAATTTCCAAGGTGTCTCTTTCCAAGTGGACTCTTGCAACTCCACCAAATCAATCATTTCTCCGCCAAAGTAAGTAGGCTCCATTTCGTCAAGCATCCGCCGTTTTCCGTAAAGAACGCCTACCCCTGTTGGTCCACACATTTTGTGGCCGGAAAAAGCAAGAAAATCGCAATCTAAATCTTGCACATCTACAGGCATATGAGGTACGCTCTGGGCACCATCCACTACCATAATTGCACCGTTTTCATGAGCAATATTCGCTATCTCTTTAACAGGAACAATCGTTCCTAATACATTAGAGACTTGTGCTAAAGAAACAATTTTTGTGTTATTTGTTATAGTTTCGCGTACATCTGAAAGCAAAATTGAGCCATCTTCTTGTAACGGAAGGTATTTCAGAACAGCACCTGTATACCTAGAAACCTGCTGCCATGGAACCAAGTTACTATGATGTTCACTCGGTGAAATCACAATCTCGTCTCCAGGTTTCAGCTTCAAACGGGCATATCCATAGGCAATCATATTTAAAGACTCAGTGGTCCCGCGCGTAAACACAATTTGTTCAGCATTTTTTGCATTTATAAACTTTGCAACTTTCTCACGAGCCAATTCATAGGCCTCTGTTGCTCGGGTGCCTAATGTATGAACCCCTCGATGAACATTTGAATTATCAAGTTCGTAATATTTCTTTAGAACTTCTAAAACTTGACGTGGCTTTTGCGATGTCGCAGCATTATCCAGATAGACTAACTGGTGACCATTGATCATTTGGTCTAGCACCGGAAAATCTTTACGTACCTCCAGCGGGTTCATCGAATAAGCTCCCTTTCAATTCTAGAACTCAGCACTTTTCTGGCGGCCTCAGCAGGCAGCGCAGCTACAGTTTCTCCTAAGTATCCCCAAAGAATCAACTCAGTTGCCTTAACCTCTGGAATCCCTCGAGACATTAGATAATAAATTTGGTTTGGATCAATCTTCCCTACGCTAGCCGCGTGACCGCATCGTTCAACATCATTCTCATCAATCAGCAACATGGGTATGGCGTCGGCTCTAGAAGATTTGTCAAAAACAATCATACGATCATTTTGTTCGCTTCCAGCCATAACAGCACCCTTCACAATATGTGTGCTGCTCCGGTATAATGAATAAGCCTTATCCCGAATAATCCCGTGCATTGTAATATCACTTTCAGAGTAGCGGCCTTCATGAACCATGCTTGTAGTCAAATCTAAGCGCTGACGTCCAAACCCTAGCCCAACATGACGTGTCGTGGATTTTGAACCAGGTTCCTTCATCACACTTTCTAGAAGGCCAACCGTAAATCCATCGCCAACTTCCCCGGAAACCCATTCTACATGGGCATCTTTAGCAACATGTGCTCTGCGAGTGACATAATTTGTTGGTCCTTTACGAAGTTCGTCAACTACCCCAACCTTGATTCTACTATCTGGCATTGCAACAACTTCCAACACATGACTGTGTACCAGCCCAGAAGCGATATCATCTGTCATAAAACGTACTTCGCTAAATGAGAATTCGGATAGTTCATTTCCCACGATTAAGGTTCGCGAAAATGACCCTTTACCTTCTTTAGAATCTGAATATACAAGTTCAAAAGGTTTTTCTACTTGCACATTCTTCGGAACATACAAGAAAACCCCGCCGTGAAACATAGCAGTGTTTAGTGACAGCCACTTATTTTCTTTTGCACGAACTACTGTCGTAAAATATTGTTGTACGAGATTACCGTATTCACGTAGTGCAGTATGAATATCAGTAAATATAATTCCTTTTTCCTTAAGTTCAGCGGGTATCTTTGCCCCTCTTACAAAACCATCAACAACAATCACAATTGGACCTTCGGCTTCATCAAAGTAAGATTGAGCCTCCGAAATCGCAGCAGTTGGTTCTAAGGGAAAAGACCCAAAATTCCAACCGCGTTTTCTTAAATCTGTTTTTTCTAAACGAGGCACCTGAGCTTGTTGGTAGGAAACCCAAGCCTCTTCTCTCAAGCTGCGCACCCAATCAGGTTCTTGTAACCGTGTTGACAAGTCATGGACAAGGGACGACGCAGTTACCATTTGTTCAGTCACTAGAAGTCCCCCTTTACGCTTGTACCTCAACTTGTTCGTCTTCAATACCAACTTCACGTCGCAACCAATCATATCCTTGTGCCTCAAGCTGTTCTGCTAGTTCCTTGCCGCCTGAGCGGACAATTCTTCCCTGCATCATAACATGAACGTAATCAGGCACAACATAGTTTAGCAACCGTTGATAGTGCGTAATTACCAAGAATCCAACTTCAGGTGACTTAATGGCATTAACACCTTCAGCCACAATCTTCAAAGCATCAATATCAAGACCCGAATCGATTTCATCCAAAATTACAATACGTGGTTCAAGCATACTCATTTGTAAAATTTCATTACGCTTCTTCTCACCGCCTGAGAAGCCTTCATTCAGATAGCGCTCCGCAAACACTGGATCAATACTTAATTGCTTCATACGTTGTTGCAAAGTGCGGTGAAATTTCATTACTGGAACTTCATTGCCTTCGCCCCGTTTTGAGTTTAGTGCAGTACGAATAAAATTAGCATTAGAAACGCCAGGCACTTCTGCAGGATACTGCATTGCCAAGAAAAGACCCGCACGTGCTCTTTCATCTACTTTCATCGAAAGAATATCCTGTCCGTCCAATAACACAGAACCGCCAGTAACAGTATAAGTTGGGTGTCCCATCAAGGCTGAAGCAAGCGTGCTTTTCCCCGTGCCATTTGGGCCCATGATGGCATGAATTTCTCCGCCCTTGATATTTAGGTTCAAGCCCTTTACAATTTCCTTATTATCGATTGATACGCGTAAGTCCTCAATTCTTAAGTCTGGCGATGCCATTCGATACCAACCTTTCTGCCGTTTAACTCTCCGTTATAAATGTTGACTTATAAAGTCAATTTTCATACTTAGAGTATCATATGATGAAAAAAATGCAAGAAATGCTGGCATTTTAGAACGAATTTTTTATCGTAAGAGGATATACTCTCGAAAGCATAAAAAATGCATCGTTCATGTCTCATGACAGCTTAATGTATTATTCCCACTTTAGCTCTATTTACCGTCATAAACTTAACAAGGGCCACCTGCTTTAGCAGGAGACCCTTGTTCAACATTTTTAATTTTCCATGTTTTTTAATTGGAGCATTCGTCTTAGGAGTATTCTCAAAAAAGATAACGAAAGACCATTTTGGCTTCGTCTGACATCATGTCCGGTTTCCAAGGTGGATCATATGTTAGTTCAACTTCAACTTCTTCCACGTCATCAAGCAATTTTATCCGTTCAATGATTTGGTCCTTGATTTGGTCATAAAGCGGACAGCCCATTGTGGTTAACGTCATCAATATGTGGACTTTGCGCCCATCTGGAGATATGTTGATACCATAAACCATTCCTAAATTTACAATATCGATTTGAATTTCAGGATCAAGTACATCAAGCAGCATACCTTGAACCACTTCATCGGTCACCAAGACATTTCACCTCTTTCAGTTAAGTTTCCCAACTTCCCCTTAAGCTTTTCAGTTTAGATGAAATAAAGTTTACCTTTTTACACTGTGCAAAAACTACAGCTAAGGTAATTGTGGTACATAATATCAACACTGTGATGTACCCGTCAACCCAATTTTGCCAAAAATTGATTTGGAACGTTTCCAGAAAAAAAGGAAATCTTACGGCTGCTTCTTTTTAATTATATACAGTGCCTATTAACTCATTCGACGGACAATGTGATATAACAATTCAAAAGCAGCCACAGTCTACACCTATGTGGTTATGTTATGTTTCGTTTAAAGACTACAGGAGATTACTGAGTGGAGTATAAACGATGTTATGAGCCTTAGCTACTCCTTCGTATGTTACTTTCCCCATATAAACATTGACACCCTTTGCAAGTGCCGCGTTGGCTTTTACGGCGCCGACTGGTCCCAGGTTCGCAAGTAAAAGTGCGTACGGAATCGTGACATTCGTTAATGCCAATGTTGAAGTTCTTGGTACAGCACCAGGCATATTGGCTACGGAGTAATGAACAACCCCATACTTAACATATGTTGGATTATCATGAGTTGTAATGCGATCAATTGTTTCAACACAACCACCTTGGTCAATTGCAACGTCAACAATAACCGAACCTTGATTCATGCCTTTAACCATGTCGGCAGTAACAAGTATTGGTGCCCTTGCACCTGGAATCAAGACTGAACTGACTAACAAGTCGCAACCTTCGATTTGAGCCTTAAGATTATACTTGTTAGACATAACAGTACGAAGTCTGCCCCCAAAAACCTCATCTAAATACCGAAGCCTTCCAACATTCGTATCTAAAATCGTTACTTCTGCACCTAAACCTAGTGCAAGACGAGCTGCATTTGTTCCGACGATTCCGCCTCCGACTACCACTACATGCGATGGTGGAACACCTGGAACACCACCAAGTAACTCTCCACGGCCGCCATTTGCTTTTTCTAGGAAATGAGCTCCGATTTGAACCGACATGCGGCCAGCTACCTCGCTCATTGGTTGCAACAAAGGCAAGCTTCTATCAGGCAACTGAACTGTTTCATAAGCAACTGCCAATGTTCCACTTTCCATTAATGCCTTCGTAAGTTCTGGCTCTGGAGCTAAATGTAAATATGTAAATAAGGTTAAGTCAGAGCGGAAATATGGATACTCTTCTGCAAGGGGTTCCTTTACTTTCATTATCATAGATGATTTCACCCAAACATCAGCGGCAGAAGAAAGAATCTGTGCCCCGGCATCCTTGTAAGATTCATCACTAAATCCGCTTCCAACGCCAGCCAATGATTCAATTACTACTTGATGACCAACATCAATCAGAGCATGCACACCAGCCGGTGTAATTGCAACGCGATTCTCGTTATTCTTGATTTCTTTTGGAACACCAATAATCACGTTATTTTACTCCTTCCCCATCCCGCTCTTGCGGGAGCGCCTTTTTAAGCTTATCCGTTACTAGTGGAGATCATGCTTTTCTTGGTCGCAAATGGAAGGAGCCGGTCTAAAATGATGAGTTTCAAGAAGCCATATCAGGGTGCGCTGACAATTGCAACATGAGCAGTATTTGAAAAATATTTTGCGCTCGCCGAACCAATTAAGTGAAAAGATACATGAACTGTTTCTCCAGGATTTAATACCGTTATGCCACCTGTGCCAGCCGAAACGTGAGTAATAAAGCGCATTTCACCGAATTTCGTAAATCGCCCGAGCGTGTTACGGTCAAACCAAATGAAGCTGAGTAAATGAGACAAATCGATTATTTTATCTGTTGGATTTGTTAGGTCAGCTTGAACAATAATGGATTGCCCATTTGTCATTTGCGTGTGTACTAATGTATTCAATTCAACAGACGTTCTAGAAATTTTCAGCGGACTTATTTCCCATTTTTCATCAGCATTTGCAGAACTCGTGAGTTGACTTGAATAAAACATAAGATGAGGTATCTCTGTTAAAGCCGAAGATGGGCCATGAGGGGCACCAACTGGATGAAAGACCCACTGCATGGACTGGCGGGGAGCAAGCGAATAATTTTTCTCCGGGCCGTTCACAAATGCTATCCAATCAGCATCTCCCAAATTGTTTAGTGTCGCAGTTTTCGAAAATGCCAATATACCAAAGACATCATCAGCATGAATGGTACTCGAAGATAAGTTTGTAAGGGTTGCAATAACTTCAGAATTATTTTTATAACCTGCTTTTTGACCAATATGCAAGTTCGTAACTTGAAGTTGGGCCTTTACCATTCCATACACGTTCACTTGTTTAGCTTGGTTAGTTGCTGCGGTATGTACCCCAAGAATAGATTTCATTGTCATTGGTTGGTTGACAACAGCAAAAATGAGAACTGCTGCAGCAAGAATCCCCGCTATCGCAGTCCCCAACTTTGCAGCCCTGTTAAACAACCGTTTCCTTAGAATGGGTTTTTGGTTTACCCGTTTTGCTTCCTCTAAAATACGTTGCTGAAGGTCGTCAGAGAAGGGGACATCAATCATTTGATGAATGATATTGTGTAACTTTTCTTCGTCCATATTATGCATTCCAATATCCCTCCTTCTCTAAAATATCCTTCAGCAATGCCCTTGCTCGATGAAGACGTGTTCGAACCGCTTGTTCCGAAAGCCCCAAAACCTCTGCAGTTTCCTGGCCGGATAAGTCCCGTTTATAGCACAAAATAATGACCTCACGATATTTAATAGGTAGTTTTGTAACGATTCGCCAAAGTTCATCTTGTTCTAATTTGGATTCAACTTCAGTTTGAATATCGTGAGACGTTTTATTTTTTTGTTCAACTGGACTTGTATCTGATATCTCGTGTTTAGCGGACCAAGAACGTAAATAATCTTTGCATCGATTCGCCGTTATAGACAATAACCAAGTACGTACACTACTTTGCCCGCGAAAGGATTCCATTTTTGTTAAGGCACGTAGAAACACGTCTTGCGTTAAATCTTCCGCCAAGTGAAAGTTTCTTACGTAAGAATAAGCTAAATGCAATACATCTGCCCCATAAAGTTTCATCCAATTTTCAAGGCGGTCAGTTTTTTCTCTTATTTGTTCGTCTTGATATTCACGCAATCAGCAATGGGTCACCCCTTTAGACCTCACCTCAAATAAAAAGACGAAGCCAGCAAGAATTTCGTGACAGGGATCCGATTTAAATTTGGGTACTTTTCCTTGCTTATCCTCCATGGTACACTTGCCCTTGTGCATCTGGCTAATTTTATATGGAGGCGTCGCATTTGTATAACTTATTCCGAAAACTTATGTTTCAATTAGATCCCGAGAATGCACACCGTCTTACATTGTCTATGCTCTCAAACTTCCCTACTATTGGAAATTTGTTTGCTAAAACAAATGAAACTCCTGCCTCTCTTACACAAACAATTTGGGGCTTATCTTTTCCTCATCCATTCGGGCTCGCTGCGGGACTTGATAAGGACGCAAAGGCAATTAACGGCCTTTTCAATTGCGGCTTTTCGTTTGTAGAAGTTGGTACAGTAACACCAAAACCTCAGCCAGGGAATCCAAAACCCAGAATGTTTCGTTTGATACAAGATGAAGCTCTCATTAATCGAATGGGTTTCAACAACCTAGGATCACAGAGTATGGCAATGCACTTAAGCAACTGTAAACGTCCCGGCGTAGTTGGAGTAAACATAGGAAAGAACAAAATAACAAAGAACGATAATGCTCTAGAAGACTATATATCGTGTCTTGAAACTTTGTTCGAAATGGCTGATTATATCGTGCTAAATGTAAGTTCTCCAAATACCCCTATGCTACGCGATCTACAAAGTGAAGAAATGATTTGTCCGCTGGTTGAGAAAGTGCTCGCAAAAAGAAATGAATTATCATCTAAAGTTACAAATCACCGTCCGCCGATTCTAATTAAACTTGCCCCAGATTTAGCAGATGGTGCAATCGCAAGTTTGGGGGGAAAACTTATGGATTTGGGTATTAATGGCTTTATCGCCTCAAACACAACAATCCAGCGCGACGGGCTGCAGAGCGAGCATGCTCATGAAACAGGCGGACTCAGCGGTCGTCCTTTACAAAAAAGGTCAACCGAGATAATTCGGATTTTATTTCAAGCAACAAAAGGACGTGTTCCGATAATCGGCAGCGGCGGGGTTTTCACTGCTTCTGATGCATACGAAAAGATTCTTGCAGGTGCTTCACTCGTGCAAGTCTACACAGGATTTATATACAAGGGACCTTCACTCATTTCAGAACTTATTGAAGGCGTAAGCGACCGATTGAAGAGAGATGGTTTTCAAACGATTGGACAAGCTATCGGAAAAGCTGCCTACTAACCGGAATCATTTGAACCTTAATTGCCACACAAAAAAGGATAGGAAGAACCGTTATCCGCGTTCCTCTTATCCTTTTTATACTTCTTAAAACCCCATTATGTGAAAACCACCATCAACATGGACAACCTCGCCAGTTACTCCGCGACCGAAATCACTGAGTAAAAACGCTGCCACATCTCCAACTTCCTCTACACTGGTTGTTCGCTTTAAAGGTGCTCTCTCTTCCAAAGTATGAATCATCGTGTTAAAGTTCTTAACTGCCTTTGCTGCCAATGTGCGAATTGGACCCGCAGATATTGCATTAACCCGAATGTTTTCTTTTCCAAGATCTTTCGCTAAGTAGCGTACACTCGCATCTAACGCTGCTTTTGCCACACCCATGACATTATAGTTTTCTACAACTCGTTCGCCGCCAAGATACGTCATAGTCATGATTGATCCGCCATTTTCCATAAGTGCTCGAGCATGCTTGGCAACTGCAACTAATGAAAAAGCACTTACTTCCTGGGCCAGCAGGTACCCATCTCGGGAAGTATCAACATATTCGCCTTGGAGTTCCTCGGTTTTAGCAAATGCGATGCAATGCGCCAGTCCATCTAAATGACCAACCTTATCCTTAATTTCAGAAAAACTCACGGCAAGAGACGAATCATCCGCTACGTTACATTCAATAACAGGGAAATTTTCATCCGACATAAATTCATCCAATAGTTCACGAACATTATCGCCTTCGCGTTCACCTTTGTATGTAAACACCAAACGTGCACCTTCCCGATAACACGCGCGCGCAATTCCCCAAGCTATGCTTCTTTTGTTCGCCACACCCATGACAAGAATCGTTTTTCCATCTAACAATCCCTCCTCACC
>JAKADF010000082.1 GCA_021820805.1 Bacillota bacterium | reverse complement strand
TAACGGATTCAGTTAAACATACGATTGATTACGGCAAGGTGTACGAGGTTGTAAGAACTGTTGTTGAGGGCGAACCCAAGAAGCTGATTGAATCCGTTTCTGAGACAATTGCCAGTCAATTAATGGCTGTATTTAGCCGTTTGGAAAGTGTAGTTGTTCAAGTACAAAAGCCAGGAGCCCCGATTCATGGAATTTTCGGTAGTGTATGTGTACGAATTGAAAGAACCCGTGACGATAAATGAACTATCAACGTACAATGCGGTAAAGGATGCATGCCATATAGAATAACCAAGTTGTTGGACCAAACGACCAAACTAGTCGGCGTGCCTTTCGAACAACTCGTTGTTTTCTTACTTTTTGGTCTGAAAGGTACATACCTAAAAGCCCCTTTACTACAAAACGATGTATTGGACCTCCAAGCGGCAGACTAATGGCGCTTTGCCAACCTCTTTTTAGAATGAATCGTAAGCGCTGTCTGCTCATCGCCACGGTTGGATAGCATCTAATAAAGTTAAAATCACCTTCACGCTTATCTTCCTCTAGGTCGATAAGATAGTCTAACAGAATATGGAGCCCGCTAATCCAAGGAAAATAACTTTTGAAGATTGACTCTGCTTCCGTTTTCGATATGGGTCTTGTTGCGGCTTCAAACAATGCAAACATGCCTAAGGTCGATCCGGTTGCTGCAGCAAACTCCCACCAATAGACGTCCGGGTATTGAGTAAGATAAGGAGCGGCCCAGGTCTTGAGTAAGTCTGCCCTCATATTTGGGACGGTGTGCTTGAAAGCTTGTAATTCACAATAACGCTCAACTAACCATGCCACCCGATCTTCTACGTTAGCGTATCCTGGCAAGGTTGAAAGTACAGATTGGCAAGTTTGAACCAGCGTATTTAAATATCCACTATCGTCCTTATTCTCTCGTAGTGCATAATAATCTCGAAGTGAAGAACCTGGCCGAACTGCATCACGCATTGCATGGTGCAATTGAGTAAAATCGTCAATGTCGTATGTACCAGTGCGATCACATAGGTTGTCCAAATAATCACTAATCGTTTGCAGGGCAACAATCACAGAAACTAGCGGACTCATGAATTCAGCATCAAATGCTGCGTAAACACAGCCCCCGTCCGCATGAAATCGCTTATGGGCCAAACTTTGCAAGGCTTGCTCACGAAGTATTTCATCAGGAATTTGGCGCGCTCGAGCTTTCCATGTGAGCAGTTCACGGCGCGCCTGTGGTAAAACGTTAGAAAACAACTTATATAAAAAGGCAGCTGGTGTTTCAGATAATCGTAATTTTTGCAGGGAAATCGCCTCATACAATAATTATTTTGTCAAGATATTTGCTATCGTTCCTGCATAGCCAAGTACTTTTTTGGCATTGTCCATAGTTAAGTACTTGTTGACATCGAAGCTACCTGGCGCCTGTTTTGCAGGTACAGGCTGCTTCGCGGGCGCAAATGGAATTGGATGATTTACGTTTGGATGTGGTTTCTGTACACTTTGTTGTGAATTTTGAATAGGCGAAACTGGCATATCTTGTGAAAATAAACCTCGCCGTTTTGCACCGTGATGCAACATGGTAAAAAGCTCCTGAACCTTTTCATCTTGAGCGACATTAAATGCGAGAGATCCAAACTTGATAATCGTATTCATTTGCAACCCGCTCACCTCCTGCGTATCATTTGTCAATGCTACCGTATGTAGTATCGAGTCTAAGTGTCGAGGTAATGTGTCACGAACATGTGGATATTGGCGACAGTATGTATCCTTTTAGCAATGTGGCAGTGTTTAGTAAAGCGTCCTCGTGCATTCGTTCATATGCATGTGAATTCGCAACCCCTGGGCCAATTAATCCGTGAACGACATCTGCTCCAGATCGCATAGCCGCTGAAGCGTCTGAACCATAATATGGGTAAATATCGACTTTGTAATTCAATTGTAATGATGTTGCTAAATCGACTAAATGATTACGAAGCCCTAAGTGATAAGGACCGGATGCATCCATCGCACAGATTGATACAGAGTATTCATCCGTGGCTTGTCCATCCCCAATGGCTCCCATATCTACTGCCAAGTATTCAACAACTTCTTCTCTGATGTTTGAATTTCCACCATAACCGATTTCTTCGTTATTACTAATAAGAACTACTGTGGGATGTGGAAGTTTTATAGATGAAGATAAAATCTCCTGAATGGTTGATAAAATAATTGCTACACTTGCTTTATCATCTAAATGACGGCTCTTAATAAACCCAGTATCAGTCCATGTAACGCGAGGATCAAATGAAATAAAATCACCAACAGAGATTCCGAGACTAAGGACATCCTTATCACTTTGTACCTTCGCGTCAAGAACGACTTCAATGTTTTGGTCAGTACGTTCGGTCTTATCGACTTCTCGATTCACATGGACGGATGTATTATGCAGAATGACGGTGACTGTGTATACCTTTTCTGATTTCGTCTTTATTTTGCAGTACTCGCCTTCAATCGTTGTCCAAGCATAGCCGCCAATTTTGTGGATGCGGAGTCGACCAGTAGGTAAGATTTCTTTAACCATACAACCAAGGGTATCTACGTGTGCGGTTATCATGCGCCATTTTGTCGTGTCAGTTCCTGGTATTGTAAACAAAAGCCCGCCTTTGCGGTTATAAGATGTCTCAAGTCCAAGGTGTTTTATTTCATCCTCTAATATTTGCAGGATGTTTACTGTATCACCGGTTGGACTTGGGGTAGACAATAGTCTGATAAGCCATGTTTTCAGGTAATCGAAGTTTGATTGGTTCATATTGTGTCCTCCAGTCGAGAATATCCGTATTGTACCATACCATTTTTTGATAGCAGGAGTTACACTCGTATGATAACGTAGAAATGACGATGTTAATACTTAATCGTAGATAGGATAAGGAGTCAGAAGAAGAATGACGGTGGCACAACTTTCAAAAACAGTAGATGAAGAGTTTTTTGAATCTGTTTATAATACATTAGCAGCCAGCGGAGACGAAAAAACAGCAGAACGTATTCACGAATTGAAATTACAGTGGCAAACATCTTACGGAAAAACATATGTTGCATTTTGTGGTTTGTTTTCAGCCGGGAAATCCAGCCTGCTAAATACGATATGTGGAGCCGAAACGCTGGCCACGGGAGCAGTTCCTACAACAGCAAACGTCGCGCAAGTTGTCCTCCCAGATTCAAATGGGAAGGTAGTTTTAATGGATACACCCGGTGTAGATTCAACAGATGACAGTCATCAAAAAGCTACCGAAGAAGCTTTGCATTTGGCAGACGTAATTACACTTGTTATGGACTATCAGCACGTTGAGTCCATGGAAAACCTAGAACTTGCTCATTCGTTTTCAGAGCAGGGAAAACGCTTGGTCCTTATAGTAAATCAGGTCGATAAACATTTTGATTTTGAATTGTCATTCTCTGATTTCGATTTGAGAGTACAGCAAGTTATGGAAGACTATAATATCCACTATGAGGAACTTTTTTATACATCATCCGAGTTTTCGCCATACAGTCAGGTTGAACGCTTTATTACTTGGCTGAAAGGCCTTGCTCTTGAAGATGATTCAAGCCGGGAACAAAGCTACAAAAAACGGGTACACGAATTGATTGTATCCCACGTAGAAAATAAATTTGCCAAAGAGCATGAGACAGCAGATCAGTATATTGCTCGTGCTTTCGGAACTATTCCCGCAGACGCAAAAGAAGCTGCGGCTTGGTTGAATGAAGCAAAATCGAATTTAAATGATATCTTAGAACAAATCGAACAGGTAGTTTCAGAGACAGCGCGCGAACAAGATGAAATTCGTGAAGAGCTTGTGAGACTAGTCGAGCTTGCCCAAATTTCACCATACGATACCACAGAACGAGGAAGAATGTATGTGGAAAGTCTGCGTTCAGACTTTAAAGTAGGGTGGTTTAACCAAAAACAAAAAACCGCAATGGAGCAAGTTAATCGTTTGCATGCATTTGTTGATGATCTAAGTTCACGTACGGAAAAATACTTAATTTGGCCTTTACAAGGCAGATTGCGGCAAGTGCTGCAGGGTATGGATTTTACAGAGGAAGAGTGGCTGGATGAGATTACAGAGATCACATATCAAATAACTCCTAAAGAGGCAGCAGCCATTGTGAAGACAGGGGCTCTCGTTTCGTCGCAGTACCCTTATCAGTACGTGAAAGATGTGGTGTCTGCAATAAAACGTGTTATTTCAATTCGATTAACTGAACGGATTGATATGTGGTTTCCACAAATCCTATCTCATGTAAGAACGGCCAAATCGACAGAATTAACTTCAGAACAACAATCCGCGGATGAAAAAATTAAGGCTGTTTCAAAGTGGTTGTCTGTTTGTGAAGATGAAAAACAGGAAATCGATAAACTGTTGCCAAGAAACGGAGAGTCAATGTCGGAATGAGTGCAATTGAAGTGAAACCTTACGCGCAATTGACGGTTTTAGTAGAAGAGGCAAGCTTACGAATAAGCGACTTGCCAAAAGTTTCTCATTGGCAAAAAGAACTTTCGACGCTTAAGAAAAGGTTAGAAAAAGAGGAACATACTGTCGCAGTGTTTGGTGCGTTTTCGGCCGGTAAATCATCATTGTTAAATGCACTTCTTGAACAGCAGGCATTAGCAGTATCACCAAATCCTACAACAGCTGCCGTAACACATTTATATGCAGACAGGACAATGGACGAGGGTTCAGCAGTTGTTTATGCAAAATCGAAAGAACAAATGTGGGAGGATCTATCACAAGCTTTTTCTGTGATTCGTCAGAAACCAGCTACTTTTGAAGAGGCAATAAAACTTGCCAATTCGCTTAAAATGGCGGATTTCTCTGCTCATTCACGAAAAGCCGTATCCTTTTTGCTGGCTGCGGCAAAAGGATATGAAAAAATGGGCGGACGATTAGGTACTACATTTTCAATCGGAGCATCTGACGTGCGTACATATACGGCACTTGAGCAGTATGCCTGTTATGTACAGAGGGTTGA
Organism: Bacillota bacterium; assembly: GCA_021820805.1. Next base: position 4,574 of record JAKADF010000082.1, on the reverse strand, counting down.
TATCGTACATAATACAGATTTCCTAAGTGGTGGTTTTGTATTGGTAGATACCCCAGGAGTAGATTCAATTCATAAACGTCATACAGACGTTGCATTTGAGTACATGCGTAAGGCCGATGCTGTTGTATTTGTATTGTATTATACCCATGCATTTTCTAGGGCAGATAAAGAGTTTTTACTGCAATTAGCTGGTGTTCAAGATGTCGCGGGGGCAGATAAGTTATTTGTAGTAATTAATGCTGTTGACTTAGCAAAATCCGACGAAGAGAGAATAGCCGTACGTAATCGTGTCGAAGAGGAACTTCGTCAAGTTGGTATTCGAAAACCAAGGGTTTTTGAAGTCTCGAGTCAGCTTTCGTTTGCTGCAAGTATCTTAAAGGCACAGCCTCAGGATGAGCAGTTTGAAAGACTTGTTCGGCTGAGGTTGCATTTATCTGAGAATGACCCCATTCCGCCTTTAGAAACGCTGCTTCGTATGTCAGGCATTCCTGATTTTACGGTTTCACTTCAAAATTTTATTAAGGAACAAAGCGATACCTTACTTAATGAATCCGTTTTACGCAGCTTTCGTGCCATTTCGCAGCAGGTAGAAGATGAATGTAATCGTTTAAAACTTCTTCTGAATCAAGATGAGGCTCGAATCAGTGAAATGAAACAGTCTTATTTAAGTTTAGCTAATGATTGGCGTAAACTTAGTGAGAAGTTCAAAAACGGTTTATCAAGAGAAGAATCAAGTTTGAAGAAAGACTGGGAAGAACTCGTGTTCCATGCTGGGGAACGAATGCGATTTAGATTTTCAAGTTTGTTTCGTGAAGCGTTCAACCCAGGACTGTTCCGAGGCGGCAAAGATGTCAAAGGTCAGTTAAATGAAGCAGCAAAGGATTTTGTCCAAAGTATTGAACGATTAATTGAAATTGAAGTTCGTACGTTTTCCTTGCGAGTAGATCAGGGAATCGTGCGAATGCGTGAGCAACTGCGTGAAAGTATGAAGAAATTGGCAGACGAATTAGGTGTTCCGATGATTCATTATGAGTTGGAACAAGCTGCAGATTTACAACATGAACAAAGCAGAGAAGGCACAATCCGTGCAAGTATTCCGCTAGAGTCAATCGCATCTGGATTCAAATATTTTTCATCCGCCAAGCAATTTTTCGAGGAGGATGGAGTATCAAAAATGATAAATGCTATAGAAGAGAATGTGTTATTGCATGTACGGGAAGAACTAGGGCGGTTGACAAGTGAAGCTTCAGAAACTGCTGTGTTGACTATGCGCGTATCTGTTTCTCACGAACTTGTTGCAGCAGCAGAGTCCGCGTTGTCCGATAATTCGATTCAGAATTCGACTGACAGTAAAAACACGCTTTTGGCTTTTGAAAATGCAAAAGAATGGTTTGAAAATCATGTAAATCGCGGTACACTGCATTTCTCTTGACAGTGATTGCAAGGAGGGATGAGTTTGTCTCGTCGCTTTGATGAATTTGATGATTTTGAATGGTCTACTCGAAAATCTCCACGTGGTAGAACTGGGCGGCTGATTGTACTAAGTGTGTTAGGACTAGCTGTCGTTTATGGGTTAGGTGTATGGAGTGGAGTGCGCCTTTCACAACCCTCCTATATCGGTAACACTGCATTCTCAAATGGGGGTGTGCAGCAGCAACAAAATCAAAACCAGAACCAGCAGAGCCAAGGCATGGTACCACAGAGTAATGCTGGTAACGACAATGTGATTACTGAAGTTTATAATGCTTCAAAGAACAGTATTGTCACCATTACGGCTGTTACGTCAAACGGCGGTAGTAAGAATGGCTCCCAGGAAGATGTCGGAACAGGCTTTTTTATTGACACACAAGGCGATATTGCCACTAATGCACACGTTGTAAATGGGGCAAAAACTGTTTCGGTAACTCTTTCTAATCGTACGTTTACTGGACAGGTAATCGGAACGGATGAGCTCGATGATTTAGCTGTAGTTAGGATTCATACGGCAGAGAATATTAGCCCGCTTCGCTTAGGCACAGCCAAGACATTACAGCCTGGAGATTTAGTTGTTGCGATTGGAAACCCGTTCCAGCTTACTTCAAGTGTTAGTTCGGGTATTGTGAGTGGTTTGAATCGCTCCATGCCAACACAGACAGGGCGCGTTATGAGCGGTCTTGTACAAACAGATGCAGCTTTAAATCCTGGAAATTCAGGTGGACCACTATTGGATGCAAGTGGAGAAGTGATAGGTATTAACACAGCAATTGAGAGTCCTGTAGAGGGTTCTGTCGGAATTGGATTTGCGATACCAATTGACCGGCTAAAGCAGTTACTGCCTCAGCTATTATCAGGCAACAGTATTCAACACGCATGGCTGGGAATCGAAGGGCTAGATATTGATAAACTTGCACAGCAGGAATTGAAACTGCCTGTTTCAGAAGGAATTTATGTGACGGTTGTAACAAAAGGAGGTCCAGCTGACAAGGCGGGACTGCACGGAGACAGCTCCGACAAGGTTTCTAATATGGATAACGCGAATAGTTATCAACAGGTCCTTAATGGTGATGGCGATATTATTGTAGCTGCGGACGGAAAAACAATGAACTCGGTTGAAGATTTGACCCAATACCTATCTGGTAAATCGCCTGGAGACAGTGTATTACTTTCAGTTATTCGTAAAGGGAAAAAGATGGATGTAAAAGTTACACTGTCAAACTGGCCGTCTTCTTCGAAATAGTGAATTGTTCAGCTTATAAATAACGAAAGTACATATCAAAACAAAAGAGATAAACGTTATCCATTTACCTGTCTGAAATGATCTTGGCTGGTATTGCAAAGTAAGCACGTATGTTCCCGGCTTTTCAATACGAATGCCAGTCAAGACATTTTGTATTTGCTTGACTGAAGCAGTTTTTCCGTTAAGACTAGCAGTCCATCCTGGATCATACATTTGAGAAATGACAGCATACCCAGGGCGAGAGGCATGAATTACCCACTCGGTTTGATTCAAATGCCAGGAAGTTAATTGAATATCACTATTTTGCATGAAGTCCCCAGATTGTGTACTAGTACTATCTGTTAACCATGCGGCATGAATCGTGTCTGGGTTCTTCCATATAGTTTCTTCCTTGCCGACATAGACCGGAATCCAGTTTTGAAAACCGGTAATTCCACCTAGAGAGCCGGGAAGTGATTGAACCTGAAAAGGTGTAAAACCCGTTTTAGTGATGACATATTGAACTCCAAGTGCATCTAACAACCATCTTGATTGATGAGTGATTGTCCAGGTGCCCCACGTAAGGTTTACATTATCCACGTACCACTTTGAGACCAAAGAATCATACCCGTCAATTGTCGGAATACCAAATGCAGAAGATGCATCATAAGCGATAGATGTATCGGGCATTGAAAGTACTCTTGTAAAAGGGTACTCGTTCTGTGTGTGACGGATAAGGTAAATATCGGCCTTTGTTGGCGTGAGGTAGGAGGCTGACGCGGTAAGCGGAAAAGAAGACATACTATGTGCGGCTGTTACACAGTCCAAAATAGCAAAGACAGCAACCGTTTGCTTAAGCCATTTCTTATAATCACTGAAGGCAATGAAGGAGATAAAAGCGAGAATCATGCAAAGGAGAATAGGCCATAAAAGAAAGCCTTGTTGTGATGTGCGAATTGGCAATATAAAAGTCAGCAATACAGTAATAAAGGTAAATGACGTTAAAACACCGATAAACAACTTGATAAATCGTTTGTCAGGGTTATGCGTCAGTTGATTGATTCCTAATCCGCAAAGGACTGCAAGTGAAAAATCAGATATGCCAATATAGCGCGCAGGAATGCGAAATAGATTAAATCCTGGGGCGTGTACTAATACGTAGGAGAGAACTGTATTTGCCCCTAAAGAAAATGTTGTAGTGAGTATACAAATAATAGCGAAGCGCCGCACAATTAGACTGGTTCGCCAAGCAAAAATTGCACCCGTAATCGCTATGGTAAGAGCAATAAGCCCAATATAGTCTAGAAATTCCCAATACAGTGTTGAACCAAATAAGTTTGCATATGAAGATGCTGAAAATGGAACGTTTGACAAACCTCCGCCTGCTAAATATGGATCAAGCCATTGGGTTAAGCCCAGAGGCGGCATCGATCCCCCGAGCAAAAATTGCCCCGATGCATTATCACGGTTAGAGTACATAGTTAGATGAAGTGTCGGCAGCAACTGGGCCGCTGAAAGCCCAATTGCTAGGAAAAAGCTAATTGAGGCATAGGCCAATTTTATAATGGTGCCTTGGTGTGTCGGTTTATGTTGTAAGATGTATAGAAGCGTGTAAACGCCGATGAATAAACTTAGATAGAATGTAATTTGCGGATGACCCGCGTAGATTTCACCAGCAAAGCAAAATGCGAACAGAATTGTCCGGCGGGAAGATGCCGTTTCAAGCATTCGAATAAACAAGTAAATAAGTAATGGAAACCAACAAAAAGCGTTAAACATCTGTGTATGAATTTGATGACCGACAAGAAACCCACAAGTAACAAATGAAACACTGCCGACAAGTGCGCCGCACCGTCTTTTGTCCAAGTAATAGATAGAT
>JAKADF010000081.1 GCA_021820805.1 Bacillota bacterium | reverse complement strand
ACAAGTGACCAGATGTTGAAAAAACTCCAATAGACACACTTGACGAAGGAGGTATTGAAATCATTCCAGTATGAAAATATTGGGTTGCAGATGTGTCTAATGACTTTGGCTGATGATTCGATCCAAGTTTCGAATAGGATACAATTACTACCAGCAAAAGAATGCAAACAGTTACGAGTGATATCAATATAGAGCGTCGCATGCAATGTCCAACTCCAAAAATTACTATATTGTATATAGATTAAACTTCCATCAACAAAGCCCACGATACTGCTGTGGTCTGTGTACGACCGTATCCAGTTATCGATGACAGTGTCATTAAACACTGTCCAATCATCAACGAACGCTTTATTGTTTTGCCCCCTTGTCTTACTTTGACATACAGAAACTAATATGTCCTTTTGTTCCCCGAATACGACGTAAGCACAGCAGCCTATTATGCACTTTATATTCATACATACCTATAAGACAGCATGCGTTGTAATGACCCCGTTTACATCAAGCAGAACTACTAGCACAACAATCACTTATTAATTTCTAGTCATCGTATGTGCAGTATTCAATGTAGCGTCCAACGTATTCATTGAGAGTGAATACCACTGCTTATCGTCATACGTCCATGTTACCCGAAAGAGAGGCCTATTCCCTGACCAGAGCACCTGTACGTAACCTTTAGTGGAATTAGGAATAATTGTACCGTGGTTATCCACAAAACTTGAGACTTTGTTTGACATCTCATAGATTTTTTTGGCGTGATACCACTCATTACGTCAACAATGTATTTCCAGCCGTGAATGCTCCATATCATCGCATACTCGACTACCTTTGAATTTTGATAATATGTAGCTGGCATTCGGTTAGAGAAAGTGACCGATTTATGTGTAGCAAATCGACTGGTATTGAAAGCCCCTGGAATGTTCAACGCACTAAGATTTGTCACAGTGCCCATATCTCCCACGAGATCTGCCAACCCGAACTGAGTTGTACGACTACCCTTTGGACGTTCGAAAATGTCCATACCGTAGCTCTTTGTAGATGTATCCAAGCCAATGGCTAACTCCATGTTCTTGTGTATCGGCGAATCGAGTTTTAGGTTCGACGGTAAGACTATCGATACTCTACAATGCTTTTTAATATAGGTTTGAATCGACTTTGGAAATTGTAATGAATTCGGAACAACATATGTTGTAGTTGTTGAATGGACTGAGCCCTCGGTATTTGATTCCATCGTATTTGTTGCTTGCATATTATTAACGTTTATAGTACCGTCGCTCTTTGAACTACATCCAGTAACGATTACTATCGTAGATAGCAACAAGCCAATGGTCGCTAATGGTCTAGACGATTGCATTTTTTCGAATCAACCTCCCTGTTTTACAAGACGTAGTCACCCTAAGTTTGGTGACATGCCAAAACACAAGAGTTAATTCTTGTATAACAGGACGCTGCCTTGTCCTATCCCAATAGTCCATGATCTTAAGCCGCCAACAGGAGCGAATATTCATGCACCAACGATGGCAGTAGTTTATTCAGTTCTCGCCCCCGTTTTACGACACAAGGCTCGTGCCCGTGAGAGAACCTAAAGCCGACCTACGCTTAATATTGTCTGAAAGGGCACCTCAGTCCTGTCTGTTAAGCAATTCAAAAACTGCTTTTAAGTTAACGTTCAAACTCGTCGGCTCCAGTCCATGAATGAAACGCATGTGGGGTATCCTTCAATTCCAGATGCATGACTGGATCATCGAATTGTATTGAATCTTGAACCATCACGCTGAGGCGCTCAAAATAATCAAGGAGTATATTCAGATGACCATTATCGCAGAGCTTTCCGTGCTCAGGCACTAAAACAGCAATCTCAGACTTCTCTTTCAAACGTCTCACTATGCTGCTAAATTGCGTAAAATGGTAAATAGGTGGATGCAAAAAATGTTCAACTGCCAAATCTCCTCTGAAAAGGATCTTCTCATCGGGTAGGTACATCACCGAGTCACTAGCAGTGTGTCCCCCACCCAGGCAGTAGTGATGCACGTTTCGTTTTGAACCATGAAGTATAAGGTGGTTCTCAAAATTGACATTTGGCAATGTCAACTGTAAATCGTCCAACGATTCGGCTACATACATCATTGCGGCGATCTGATTGTTCAGACTTTGAAGAGCAATAGCATCAGTTTCAATAGCACACTTATTCTGCAAATTTATGAGATGATCTTGCATTTCTGCACGTTCCTTCTCCACATCTGTCACAGCGTTATGTTTTTTAATAAAGTTCTCGGGTAATTTGTGTGGAGAGTATCGCTGTGTCTGAGAAAACCTGGTTACCAAGTGTGGTCACAATGATAATGGCTGTTCATAAGATTTTTAATTGGCTTTCCGATGAGCTTCGTAGCCACTTCACGTAACTTTCTTGCGGTTTTAGGAGTGCTCATGGCGTCGAATACCAGAACTTCGTCTCCTAAGTCAACGAACCTCGCATTGCTCCATGATCCCGTTCCGGGTTTAGCTAAAGCATCATAAATGTCCGATGACAGACATACGACAGTAAAGAACTCCGTATCCGTGATGAGTTGATGCATCATCTAGGAATAGTTCTCCCTAATGTTAGAGAATGACGGTGATTTGTCAATTGGTAACAGTGTAACATTTGAATACGCGAATGGGTCAGCTTGTTTATGTGTACAGAAAAATTCTTGTTGAACTAAAATTTTCCCAAAAGCGATACAGTCACCATTGGGGCATTTACACACAACTCTCCACTTAACCTTGGCTTACTTCAGTCTTAGATTTAGCTCTTCTGTCAGCACAGATTTTGGATGTACACTGCTTACACACATGCTTCGTATGCCCTCGCCCTGTGAATTTTTCGTTTGGCAGCATTTTATGACAATGGCGGCAATAATGACCTTGTCTTCCCTTCGTCGAAGTCTCTCTTTCCGGTTGTAACATGGGTATGACAATGCCACCTAATCGATTTCTTTATCGTACTTCCAGCGGTCCAATATTGTCCCATTTTTGGCGTAATCCTGATCAGTCAGGCGTCCTAGTTTCATCTTGGCGTAAAGAACGAGTAGATACCGTTCGGTGTAGTTGAAATCCTTATATATCTCCTGGTTCGTCTTGTGGAATAGGTGGATGCGCTCTGTAAGTTCGTCGTACGGCAAAGTACCTTCCTTCCAAGCTACAAATGATTCCCATAGGGGTTCCAGGGCTTCTTCGGTGACCATTTTATGGTACTCTTCGACTATTTGACGTTCTTCTTGGCGTTGTAGTTTTGACTTGATTGACCGCCCCACAATACCCCTCCAAATCATTGAAGATATGGTCTATATGCAGTGTCTGATTCGCTCCCCCTTTTGGATCAACCTGCCCCAAGAGTGCAACAAGATCTGCGAATAGACTACTGCATGTTAATGCAAAGAATTCTTGTAACGTTCGACATGCCCCATTTAATAACAATTAGTACAAGTTCAGTGGCAATCAAGTAACCAATATCGTGATTCAGTATTTGTGATATACCTTTTTAACTACGATTTTGGCACCTTCCAATGACTCAAAAATTGGCTAAATTCATTCCTCGCACTGTTTACATTACCGATAACCGTACCCTCGACGGCATAAGTGTATTGGCTTCCGTTAACAATTGCCCAATATTCATAAGTTACCGCATTAGAATGTGACGCCGCTGGCCGTGTCCGTTTGTTTAATACAAGTAGCGCGTTTCCAGCCGAACTTGAAACGTGTTCGTGACTGACGATGGTAGAATGATTACCGATTACTGATCCGTATCCACCCTTTGAGAGAGGAGTCAAACTTGTAACAATCAGCTGGACAAGTAAGTCTCTCCAACGAACAGATTGGTTAGGATAAATGACTTTCCCATTTGGTAACGTCAGAGTTGTTTGAAAGAGAGGGTTGATTTGCGTATTTTGAGTATTGTTCGTTCTATTAGTCGACGACTCATTATCTTTTTCTGGCGAAAATCCGATTCCTAGTGACTGTTGTGAATTCTGTGTAGTGCCAACAACCTGATTGGTAGCACTTGAGTTTAAAGTTGGCGTAATTCCACATCCACCAAGTATGAATAGAATGATGCTAAATCCAACAATGGTGTACTTCGACTTCTTGAATTGTTTCATCTTCTCAGTGACTCCGTAAACCCAGGTACTTAAAATATAAATTTTACAATACCATATATTGATACTACTGTCCCGTAGCCGAGTAACAGTTCTTAGCTCATCGCTGCATAATGATGTAACCTTTAGTCACTTTGCTTGATTTCACCTCCAAAGCCCCATAAAGGGGCACTCCTTATCCTCCTTCCGGCCAAAAATCACGTCCATCAATCCGGTACCGCTTTTATCCTTGATTTTAAGTGAACAGATCCTTGTTGACGAGCCTATACATAACTAATATACTTTGTCCTAGGTGTACCGTGAGTATTAGTACACGTAAATGGACGGAGTGAAGCGGATGTGGTTGGATATCAACCCAAGATCGAGCGATCCGATTTACCTCCAAATTATTCGAGGTGTTAAGTCGGCAGTTGCACGGGGTATCCTGGCACCCGGTGAGAAGTTATCGTCTGTGCGCGAACTAGCCACAGAACTTGCTGTAAATCACAACACGGTTGCCAGAGCTTATCAGGAACTAGAGCGTGACAAGGTTATCGAGGTCATTGTTGGACGAGGAACTTTCGTTAGTCTGAATCCGAAACCTCCAAATCTTGAAGAACGCATTCAAGAGATGAAAAAATCTGTAAGAACCTGGCTTGTCGAGGCTCATCACCTTGGTATGACCGCCAATCAGTTTTTAGATTTGGTGCAGCAAGTGGTTCGAGAATGGAACAGTTTGGAGGGGGTACGTAACGATGACCAATAACTTTAACGAGACTTTGGTTTCGAATGTTATAGAGACTACTCAGGTTTCCAAAGTCATTGATGGACAGACTGTCTTAAACGACGTCAATTTCACTGTTCGAGATGGTTCCGTGCACGGCCTTGTCGGGTCCAATGGTGCAGGAAAAACTACGTTACTTCGGCTGTTAAACGGTGTGTATGAGCCGTCCTCTGGAGTAATTCGAGTCTTTGGACAGTCTATGGTTGGTGATGCTGCGGACATTCGACAACGTGTACACCTAGTTAGCGCAGATGGGGCGTTCTACCCAGGATTTCGTGTTCAAGACCTCTTACGCTATGCATCTTTGCTTTACGTAAGGTGGGATGAGACCCGCGCAAGAGACCTTGTTAAGGTTTTGGAGTTACCACTCCATCAGCCAATTCGTAAGCTTTCTTTAGGGATGAAGATGCAGCTTCGTTTAGCGGTTGCCTTAGCGAGTCGACCAGACGTGTTGTTATTAGATGAACCGACAAACGGGCTTGACCCGATTGTGCGCCGACAGTTTCTCGGCCTCATCGTCCAAGAGGTGGCCGGTACCGGTTTATCCGTTGTTTTTGCAACGCATCGGTTGGAGGAACTAGAGGCAATGGCAGACGACATTTCCGTTTTATATCAGGGACGGATCGTGTTATCGGGGAGCATGGAAGGATTTAAGACCTATTTTCGCGAGCTTGTTGTAGTAGCGAACACTACCATTGAGGACAAGGTATGGAAACATCCTAGTGTCTTAGTAGTCAGTTCCCGCGGAAAAATACAGTCTTGCATTGTAAAAGGAGATACTTTAGCTCTCCGAGAGCGGCTACTTCAAGCAGGATCCGTACATATAGATGAACAGCCGATTAAATTTGAAGACCTATTTCGTGCGCTGATGGAGAAGGAGGGCTATACCAGAGATGCAATCCTACTTTCCTAAGGCACTACTGTTTAAAGAATGGCGACTGGGGCGATGGTACCTCATTTTGGGCATTCTCTGTTTTTCAATTGGTCCATTGCTTGCCGTTGTGTCGACACTATCGTTTTCCCAGGAATTTAGGTCACCACTAATTGTCGAGCAGAATATCCAGAACGCGAGTTTTGGGCTCCCGGGACTTGGATTTTTACTGATCATTTTTAGTGCAGGATTAGCACTGGTTAATTTATCAGAGTTTTTCCGTAGTTTCGGCATTCAGTTAGCGTCTGAGCCCATGAGACTTCGTACTGTTCTTCTTACAAAGTTTCTCTTGGGTATCGGAATCATCGTGGTAAGTCAAACGACCACATCTCTGTGGGTATGGGGTGCGCTCTGTTCTAGACATGCGTTGGGACCGTTTTTGACACTTTACGGATGGTGGCTCATCTGTACAATATTAGAGCTTGCGTTTTACTCTGTAACGTTCGTGATGGTGCTAGTTGTGAGACCGATTGTTGTTTCACTCCTTTTAATGTGTGCAGTTCTCGTTGCGCCGCTGTTTGTAGCTGAATGGTTTATCAGTCCGTGGAAAGATGGATCATTTCAGATGAACATTCCACAGTGGGGAATTGATACATACAACACAATTCGGGACATTTCTCCGTATGGAATTATTCACTTCGGAATGGATACGATGGTTCAGGCTCCTTTCCACTTTACCTTACAAGTCCTGGCGTCTCTCCCATGGACTATTCTTGCGTTCTTCATTGTGTTATGGGTAGGGAAGAATCGAAGGTCGGCAGCAGAAAGCTTTCGTAGATCAAGGTTCAACTCTTCAAGTCGTACTGTCCAGACTATTATTCGTGCATTTAGTACACTTTGTGCAGCTTTCATCGTCGAACACTACGTTTTGCACACGCACATTCAGCGTACGGGAGTAAAGGTAATTGGCATCCTATTCTTGTGGTTGTGTTGTCATTTGTTAACCCGCTCCTTCATGGGATCCTGGGAGAACGGCAAGCAAGGAAAATCGAACAGACGGAAATTTGGCGTCGCACGAGGAGGAACGAGAGGGTGAATTCAAGCCACACAATTCAGAGTGATACGGATCCAAAACGAGGAAAAGTACGGCGAGGAATATCTTCTCAAAGCATTCGTGCACTTCTTCTTCGCGATTGGATTGTAATGCGTTCCTGGTTGCTTAGTCTAACCCTTGTTGTTTTGGCTGGCCCCGTCATTAATTTCTTAAATGCGATTGGTGCATCGAGTAGTGTGCGTCTTACCTCTGTCTTTGAGTCTATCTATATGACTTCGCCGATGGGAACAATTGATGCGATAAACCATCATATTATGGCGCTTGATTTCAGGCCTCATGTTCCGATCTACATCCAAGGATATCCACCCGCGAGCTTATGGGTTCTTAGCGTGGCGAGTGCTCTTGGAGTTCTCATGTCAACGTTTGACAAACAAACATTGGCAATCGCGGATACATTAAATGAACCTATACATAGAAATGAGTGGATTTCATCAAAGCTCCTCTTCGGTACAGGGTCTCTCGTGGTTATGGTGGTTCTAAGAACAATAGTTCTCTGGTTATCAAATATGCTATCTCCACTCCACTTTTCCGTTAGTACCTTGATTTTCTCAGGGGTGATCAATGTTTTTGATGCACTGGCTACATTTTCTGTCGTTTTCTTCATGGGTCTTCTCGTTGGTAATGTTGTTCTGGGATGGGCCTTAGGATTCCTAGCCTTGGCATTCCCGTTAACTGTCGGTGCTGTGATTGGTTTTTTCAAAGTGATCCCAAATATCAATCAGGTTACTTATAACCTTGAACACCACGTTGTGCTGAAATTATCAACATTCTGGTATACGGACTACAACACGAATGTTGTTCAGCACTTCCCTACACAAGCGCTACAGTCACCTTGGCCACCTCGAATTCAGGGTATGACAATATACACGGCTGTCAGCCATCCTTGGTTGTTGGTTATTGGAACATTCATTGTGTGTATCGTCGCGTATCTTTGTTCCGTATGGGTGTTTTCAAATACGAATGCAGAGAAACTTAGTGATTTGTTTATATCTTCTAGAGCCCTTCACACGTGTCTAACATTTGTCAGTTTGATGCTTGGTTCCATCGCCGCGCAAATTTTTGGTCATGTACATATCCCAGTTTTTATCGGTTCAACCATCGTAAGCTATGTGGTGCTCTGGTTGGTGTATCGACAAGTTGAAACCCTCGGTATTTCACGTGAGAAAAGAAAGAACATACAGGCCTACGGTTCATAACCTTTACATAGTTCTGGTTGTTCTCGTGAGTCTTAAGCTGGAAACGATAGGAGGATATCCCGTGACGACGACAGCCACTAACATGAAGGATGTCGAAAAACTATATTTTCTGTATGCTTCAGATTTGTATCGCTTCGCCTTATCGTCATTACGTAACACTATGGAGGCCGAAGACACCGTACAGGAAGTCTTTTTACGGGTAATCCGCAATCGAGATCGATTCAGAGGGGACTCGCACATAAAGACATGGATTTGGCAAATTGCGCGGAATTACATTGTGGACACAGCAAGAAAAAGAATAAAGAATCAAAATTTTGTTTCGGATGCTTCACAGAGTTACTCCCATGCTTCACTTGATACGTTAGTGGAGGTTGAGGATCTCCTAAGTGTCCTGTCGGAGCCACAAAGGAGGTTATTTGATCTGCGACTAATTAAGGATTTTTCTGTAGCGGATACTGCAAACCTTCTTGAATGCTCCGAAGCGAAAGTTCGAACGGATACCCACCGTGTCCTCCTGCGGCTAACAAAACTTGCCCACGAGACATATATGGTTTAATAACTCCTCTATTTGCATATGTTTGTAAATTTGGAAGTGTGCGTATAGGTGCAACGTGTGTGCCGGTGCAAAGAAGCCTGCGAAGACGTATATCCAAGCCTTCGACGCAACAAATGCAACGGATCAAATAATCAAAGCACGTATATTACTATCGTTGTCGCCTAGCTGTTTATGGGGCGGTGTCGCTCAGCGGGAAGGGCTTAGCTTTTGTATTGTATGTCGTATGCCCTATCAAAAGACCGTAATAACTTGTTGACGTTCAGTCGCAATATTATGGATTTTCAACCTGCAGTAATCGTGACGTTCCATGTGCCGGGTGTGGTGTCAGAAGGAACCTTCCATTCCCATTTTACATAACCGTAGCTGTCCGCGATTTGAGTGCCCAGACTGTTATCATTAATCGGTTCCGAATCGTAATTAACTTCCATGCTGGACTTTATGCCTGACTTTGTCTGAACCGTTACAGATGCGTTCTGTCCATGTACCACATCAAGTTGTGCCGACAAAATCTTCAGTCCAGGTATGCCTTCCGAGTGCAGGGTGAATGTTTTTGTTACCAAGACTCGGGATGGCAACGCCTAATTCGTTAGATTATGTTTGTTACGCACAGCCGCATCGTTAACTTTTTGTCCGCATACCGTTAACACCAAACGTCAACAACGTGAACCCTGCTAGCGATCTCTTCACAAACGCCCCTCCAAGTCTAAACGCCAAATTCAAGTTTGGATATATTGGTATTCACTTTTGTTTCAACAAGTTAATTATCTCAGTCTGATTACGAATGTTCTGTTTCTCAAGCTCAACTATTTCCTTGAGAAGAGTAATTTGTTCATCACGCTTGCCCTGTGCTTTCCGTATCTCTTCCATATTGAATTTTTGTGTTTCAACGGCTCTTTTTTGTGTGTCCTTCATTCGAGATCCAAATTCTTTACTTCGAGAAAGAACGAAGAGAATGACTAAGACGACAACAATTAACAAAATAATATTTACTGTTCCGT
>JAKADF010000080.1 GCA_021820805.1 Bacillota bacterium | reverse complement strand
GTGAAGGCTCATACACATGGAAAAATCTATCTTATCTGTAGAATTTTAATAAGGCATTGATTTTCTATACGTAGTCACCGATGCTTGGCTTGATGGGCATGGGGTAAGGTCGACATTTTAGCGAAAATATATGCTATTACATATATTGGGCTGGGAATTTAGGTTCTCCCTATTCTAAGGAATCTTCGGCTAGACGGAAAAATACGATTGGGTTATGATATTTTCTAAATGGGATGAGTATCGAAATTAAATACGCAGATAAGGCATCCACAAATGTGGATTTAATAGGGAAGCCGGTGTAAATCCGGCACGGTCCCGCCACTGTAATGGGGATAGTTGAGCAATTTGCCACCTGATTAACTTCCTGGGAAGGCTGCTCAATGCAATGAACCTAAGTCAGGAGACCTGCCTTATTGTTAAGCACCGACACTACCTACGGTCGATAGGGAGGTGTTTGTAGGCAGCGATTGATGCATGCAGGCACTCTTTTTGGAAAAGGGTGTCTTTTCATTTTGTACTTTAAAGTTCCAATATGATTGGTAGGGATAAGTTTGAAAATAAGAAGATCAATATTCGGATATGGAGCGGGTATTTTTTTTCTTCATGTTCTTGGTGTACTGCTTTTAATTTCATCAATTCCATATCATCCAACACTGATTGGTCTAGCGGTTTTATCCTACACTTTTGGCCTTCGGCACGCATTTGATGCAGACCATATCGCAGCTATCGATAATACAGTGCGTAAGTTAAGACAAGAGAGTAGAGACACAACTGGCATCGGGTTCTTTTTTGCACTTGGCCATTCCACAATCGTCGTTATTATGACAATTGTTGCGGTATTTGCGTTGCATTTTGCGCAAAAATCCTTTCCTTTACTTCAGAATATTGGTGGGGTAGTGGCAACGATTGTTTCTGCTTCTTTCTTATTTATAATTGGGTTTATCAATTTACTTGTACTAAATAACTTGTATCAAATTTTCAAGACCATGAAAACCCAATCTTTGAGCGAAGCTGAATTTGAAGAAATATTGAATACAAGAGGGTTTCTCGCACGATTCGTTGGCCCGTTATTTAAATTGGTAACTAAGAGTTGGAATATGTACCCGATTGGTTTTCTATTTGGATTAGGATTCGATTCTGCCAGTGAAGTGGCATTACTTGCAATTTCTGCTGGAGCTGCAAAGAGCGCAATTTCGTTTACAGGTATCATTGCCCTCCCCATCCTTTTTTCCGCAGGCATGAGTTTGATGGATACAACGGACGGAGTATTTATGACGGTTGCTTATAACTGGGCGTTCGCGACACCCATTCGAAAAATCTATTATAACCTGACTGTGACAGGATTGTCGGTCGTAGTTGCCCTATTAATCGGCTGTATTGAAGTTGCGCAAATTATCGCCCCGAAATTTGGATTAAATGACGGATTTTGGGGATGGGTGCAAGGGATTGATTTTGGTAAAATTGGCTACCTTCTTGTCGGATTGTTTATTTTGACTTGGGGTATATCATATGGAATTTGGAAATTTTATCGAATTGATCAACGCTGGTCATCAAATATCAATTCATGATTTCAACCATTCGTGAGCAAAACTGGACATATTCACTCTTTCTTTATATTATAGTGGCTGTGTAGAAATATTGAACTCAATAGTATAGGAAGGGTGCTCACTTTTGAGTGAGCTTAATAGGGAAACCGGTGAAAATCCGGTGCGGTCCCGCCACTGTAAAGGGAAGCCTTGATTCAAGCCACTGGGCAAGTGCCTGGGAAGGGAATCAATGGCGTCGATCCTGAGCCAGGAGACCTGCCTTTTCTAAGCACCATGATTCCTACGGTCGATAGGGAGGTGTTTGTGACGAGGATTATAGATACGTTATCAGACACTCCTGTACTGGGAGTGTCTTTTTAGTATTGCGCATCCGGATACGTGCAAAAATCACTTTCGACGTAGGCATTTGGTCAATCACTTTCTGAAGGGATGATGAGATGAAAGATGTAACTTTGCTTGTCGGCCATGGCAGCCGTGATTCGGATGGAAACAGGGAGTTTATGGAATTCGCAGAACTTGTGAAAGAAGCAATGCCTGACAGAGAGATAGAAACCTGTTTTCTCGAGCTGGCAAATCCTAATATTCCCACGGGTATATCGCAATGTATTGAGCGTGGTGCAACGCGAATCAACGTTCTGCCGCTAATTTTGTTAGCAGCATCACATGTGAAACAAGAAATTCCGGAATTTATTGACAAAGCTCGCGAGCAGTACCCAGGGATTGAATTTGTTTATGGAAGAAACGTAGGGATGCATGAGCGGATCATCAATCTCCTGGCAGACCGCTTTTGTGAGGTGGTTGAAGCAAAGAGTGATGACTCCGCAAAGGACACTGCGGTCGTGCTCATGGGGAGAGGGAGTAGCGATTCGGATGCAAACGGGAATCTCTATAAAATTTCCCGACTACTTTGGGAACGTCTTCATGTGAAAACAGTGGAAGTTTGTTTTTCAGGAATTACATATCCCTCCCTTCCGGATGGTGTAGAACGTGCAGTGCGCCTCTGTGCAAAGCGGATTATAGTTGTTCCATATTTTTTGTTCACAGGTGTTTTGATGAAGCGGATGAGTGGCATGCTTGACGAATTGAAACAGAAATACCCCAATCATAACCTTCAGATGGCTCACCACTTTGGCATGCATGACGACCTGGTAAAGGCAGTGGTTGATAGAATCCGGGAAATGGATGAAATGAAATGAATCAGCAAATGGACCTGTTTGGAAAAGTGTTTCTGGTTGGTGCCGGCCCAGGTGATCCTGGACTCATGACTGTGAAAGCCAGAGAGTGTCTAGAACTTGCGGATGTTGTGATTTACGACCGTCTGGTTACTGCTGACATACTGCATCTTGCGAGGCCAGATGCAGAAATGATTTATGTCGGTAAGGAGCCAAACCATCACGTGGTGCGTCAGCGCGAAATTGAGAAAATCCTGATTGATAAGGCACGGTTAGGTCTGAAGGTTGTCAGGTTAAAAGGTGGCGATCCGTTTGTTTTTGGACGCGGTGCCGAAGAAGCTTTTGCGTTAAGAAATGAAAATATATCTTTCGAAGTGGTGCCTGGCGTGACATCGGCCATCGGCGCACTTGCTTATGCTGGAATTCCAGTAACGCACAGAGAATTTGCCAGTGGTTTTCATGTTGTAACGGGGCATGAATGTGTGACTTCTACAGGTGTTCACTGGGAAGTTTTTACAAATAGCAATCATACCCTTGTCATACTGATGGGACTCGCGCATATTCGCGAGATCACCACAAAGCTAATTGGATACGGACGGGCGGGTGAAACGCCAGCTGGCGTAATTTGCAACGGGACGACAGAAAATCAGGAAGTGATTATCGGATCGCTCGAGAATATAGCAGATCTTGCAGAGCAGCGTGAACTACGTGCTCCAGCAACAATTGTGATTGGCGATGTCGTTCGTTTTGCAAAAGAAATTGCCTGGTTCCAGGGAGGAAAAACTTATCAGGATGCACTGGAGGGATAAATGTGTCTGGGAAAATTAGTGTGATTGGGCTTGGACCGGGAAACTTGGAAAATATCACAAGCAAGGCTTGTGCGGCAATTCGAAACTGCAATACTCTGATTGGCTATGACGCCTATATCGACCTTTTGTCAGATTTGATATCAGATCAGGAAGTGATTCGGGCAGGCGCCACTGAAGAGGTGGTTCGGGCACGACGGGCTGTGCAACTTGCAAAGGGAGGAAAAACGGTTGCAGTTGTTTCAAGTGGCGATGCTGGTGTATATGGGATGGCTGGACTGATATATGAGGTTCTCGTGGAAACCGGCTGGCATCCAGGTGATAATCCTGCAATCGAAGTTATTCCGGGAATATCCGCAATTCATTCATGTGGTGCGTTGCTCGGCGCCCCGATTATGCATGATGCTTGCACGATTAGTTTGAGTGACCATCTTACCCCATGGGAAGTTATTAAAAAAAGGGTGGAAGCTGCTGCACAAGCGGATTTTGTCATCGCCTTTTATAACCCGAAAAGTCGAAGCCGGACTAGACAAATCGAAGAGGCACAAAAAATATTGCTGAAATATAGACACCCGGATACCCCGATTGGGCTTGTGAAAAACGCTTATCGAGCCTCAGAAGAAGTTGTCACAACGACGCTAGAAAACTTGCTTAATCACGAAATTGGGATGTTAACAACTGTGATTATCGGCAATTCATCCACTTTTCTCTATGATGGCCTGATGATTACGCCACGTGGCTATCAACGCAAATATGCTCTGGCCCGTGATGAACAGCCGATTCCACAGGAGAAACGGCTCAATCCCGAAAATGAACCTTGGGCGTTGTCTGCGGGGGATAATCGATGATTTTCTGCATGGCAGGAACGAGTGATGCAAGGAATCTTTGCGTCGTGCTCAGTCAGCAAGGATTTCCAGTAATAGCAAGTGTGGTCACAGAGCATGCAGCTGAAAGCCTAGAAAACGTTTCAGTCCAGGCACATGTTGAAAGGCTCGATTTGGATGGGATGTGTCAGTTATTGCGGGATACCACCACAAAGGTTCTTGTTGATGCAAGCCACCCTTTTGCTGAAGTCGCACACCGTACAGCATTAGCTGCAGCAAAGGCGTGTCATATTCCATACATTCGCTATGAAAGACCCAAAAAGGAATACGTGAATTTGCCAAATGTCACAATTGTCGATTCTTACGAAGATGCAGCCAGACTAGCAAGCCGTCACAAGGGTAGTATTATGCTCACGACAGGCAGCAAAACGCTTTCGATATTTACGGATGCACTTCATGGGAATCCAGATATTCGGCTTGTTGTTCGTCTTGTGCCATGGGTCGAGAATATCGAAAAATGCAACGCTCTTGGTTTTGACCAGACGAATATTGTTGCCATTCAAGGCCCATTCTCCAAGGAATTTAATCGTGAATTATTCCGTCAATATCAAACGAGCCTCATGATAACCAAAGAAAGTGGCGGGCCTGGCTCGGTAGACGAAAAAATAGAAGCAGCCATCGATTTGGGGATTGAAGTCATTGTCATTGCAAGGCCAAAAATTCCCTACCAGCACATTTGTACGAGTTTTGAGGACGTCGTTGAAAAAGTCAAAACATGTATGGAGGAACCAAGTGGATTTTCAGACTGATTTCAAGCCAAGTACCATTGTCCCGCATGAAATTGTAAAAGAGAGTTTTTCTACGGTTGCGAAAGAACTTGGTTCTCATCCTTTCACGGACGAGCAGTTCCCGATTGTGCAACGGGTCATTCATACATCTGCGGATTTTGAACTTGGTAGAAGCATGGTATTTCATGAATTGGCTGTAAAAGCAGGTATCGCAGCGATTCGCTCTGGAAAAACGATTATTCCCGATGTTCAGATGGTCGGGGTTGGTATCAGCAGACCTAATACACAAAAATTTGGCTGTGAAATCAAGGTGTATATTTCAGACCCGGAAATTATGAAAGCGGCCGCAGAACAAAATGTAACACGTGCCATTTTGGCCACAAGGAAGGCTGTATACACACATCCGGAAGGAATCTATGCCATCGGGAACGCACCGACAGCCTTGCTGGAATTGATTCGTCTCGTAAAGGCAGGTATGGCGAAACCGAGCCTGATTGTTGGTGTGCCGGTTGGCTTTGTCTCTGCTGCGGAATCAAAAGCTGAACTCATGAAACTGGATGTTCCCTTTATTTCGAATCACGGACGGAAAGGCGGCAGCCCTACCGCAGTTGCGGTGATTAACGCACTTGCAGTAATGGCAAATCTGGAAGACAGGTGAGGATATGGGAGAGGAAATGATTGACGTTCCAGAAGGGCCGTTGCGACACGGATATACAACAGGTGCGTGTGCAACCGCTTGTACAAAAGGCGCTCTTCTATCTCTTATTCGACAAAAGAAGTATGAGGAAGTTGACATCAAGATTCCAGCTGGTGAAATTGTACATTTTCAGTTGCAGGATGTCTCATTTTCAGATCAGGCAGCTGAAGCGACGACCATCAAAGATGGCGGGGATGATCCCGATGCAACGCATGGTACCAGAATTATTTCTACTGTTTCCTGGAGTGATGGTGATGAAGTTGAAATTGACGGTGGAGTGGGTGTCGGGCGAATCACGAAGCCTGGGCTTCTGTTTCCCCCCGGTATGGCAGCGATTAACCCGATTCCGCGCAAAATGATTCGCGAAATTACAAAGCAAATCCTTGATGAATATGGTTTAGAGCGCGGAGTCCGGGTTGTCATTTCTGTTCCGGATGGAGAGAAAGTTGCCAAAAATACGCTAAATGGCCGTCTCGGAATTGTTGGTGGTATCTCCATTCTTGGTACACGCGGCATTGTTGTTCCGTTCTCTACATCTTCCTACAAGGCGAGTATTCGATTTTCATTTTCCATCGCGAAAGAACAGGGGATAAGGACGGTTGTTCTAACGACGGGTGGCAGAAGTGAAAAATATGCAATGGAAATGTATCCGGATTTGCCAATCGAAGCATTCATCGAAATGGGCGATTTTGTCGGGTTCGCCGCAAAATGTGCAAGGCCGTCAAAAATGTTGGAAATTCGCTATGTCGGGATGCTGGGCAAATTTTCAAAAGCAGCACAAGGCATCATGATGGTTCATGCGCAACAGGCGCCAGTCGATTTTTCATTCATTGCAAAGATCGCACAGGAATCGGGATTGCCATCAGAATTATGTGCACGCATCCGTGAAGCCAATACTGCAAATCAGGTAGTAGATTGGGTGCTCGAATGTGGAGGTCAAGGATTTTTCGACCGGATGTCAATGCTCTGCTGTGAACAGGTTTTGGCTCATATTGGCGGCGGAGTCCGAATCGATACCCGCTTAGTTACACTTGACGGCAGGTATTTGGGAGGCGCGGCAATTGACGTATAAATGGCTGCATGTGATTGGAATTGGGGATAGTGGAGTGGAGTCACTCTTGCCGAAATATGTTGAACAAATCTATTCGGCAGATGTACTCGTCGGTGGCGAAAGGCAACTTGAATTTGTTCCCGATTTTGTAGGAGAAAAGTTAGTTTTGAAAGCCCCGCTTGGCAAAGTGCTGGATAAATTGAAGACAGAGCATCAAGGGCAAAAAGTTGTAGTTCTTGCCTCAGGAGATCCGCTATTCTACGGTATCGGTGCCTATCTCGCAAGAATGGTTGGGCAGGAGTATGTAGAGGTGGTTCCATTTGTGAGTTCACTTCAGCTTGCTTTTGCAAGATGCTGCGAAAATTGGCAAGATGCACGCCTGATTAGTTTGCATGGCCGAAGTATTCGTGGCCTTGCACAAAAGATAAATGGTGCAGACAAGGTCGGATTGCTAACAGACAATGTGAATACGCCATCTAGTATTGCATCCTA
Organism: Bacillota bacterium; assembly: GCA_021820805.1. The sequence continues at coordinate 2,368 of JAKADF010000080.1, read as the reverse complement.
TTTACTTCGCTTTCGTTTCCATGAGTACAGGGTGTTTGTTGGTGAGAACCTCGGCAGTGAACGAGAAAGAACAGGTTGGTATCAGTTAGAAGAACTCGTCGGTAAACAATTTTCACCATTGGCGGTTGTGGTATTAAAGAGAATCGCAGGTGTTTCACCGATACACTTTGGGTTTGGTATTCATGATGACGAATTTGCACAAAGAAAGCCTGTCCGTGGCATGGTTACAAAGCGTGAAGTTCGAGTCTTAAGTCTCTCGGAGCTTAGCTTAAAACCAAATAGTGTGTTGTGGGATATTGGCGCATGCACAGGCTCAATATCAATCGAAGCCATTCATCAAACGCCAGGCCTACAGGTTTATGCAATTGAAAAAAATGAAGAGGAATACGAAAACCTGCTCGAGAATCAGGCACGCTTCCGAACAGATTTTATTGCAGTTCACGGGAGGGCGCCGGCAGGGTTAAATGAATTTGCGGATCCGGATGCCGTATTCATTGGCGGAAGCAATGGAGAACTGGTGGATTTGCTCCAAATTTGTGCTGAAAGACTGAAAAAAGACGGACGGATTGTACTAAATGCGGGAACGATTGAAACCCTTTATCTCGCACAGCAAACCTTGCAAAATCTTGGTTTCCACGTTTCAGTTACGCTTGTTCAGACAGCACGCAGCAAACCAATTTTGAATTTGACCCGGTTTGAGGGGATGAATCCGATTTATATTGTTTCAGGGTGGAAAGGGAAAGGTGAAGATAATGCAACATGAAAGCATCGGTACCTTATATGGGATTGGTGTTGGGCCGGGAGACCCGGAACTGCTGACACTAAAGGGATATCGCTTGTTACAGGAATGCCCTGTGATTGCCTATCCAAAGAAAAACGAAGAAGAGAAAAGTTATGCTTTGGGGATTGTTCAGCAATATGTAAATCAGGCTGAAAAAACCATGTTAGGCCTTGTTTTTCCGATGACACGCAATCGGACGATTTTGGAGCCCAAATGGCAGGAAACGGTTGAAATAGTATGGCGTTATCTCTGTGAAGGCAAGGACGTTGCTTTTGTTACAGAAGGTGACCCCATGGTTTTTAGTACATTTATTCACCTCGGTCGAGAATTAAAGGAACTGTATCCACTGGCGAAATTGAAATCCATTCCTGGCGTATCATCTTTTCACGCAGCAGCTTCGCAATTACAAGTGCCATTTGCAAATGGAGATGATTCTGTTGCGATCGTCCCAGCGACGAGGGACATGGAACAAATGAAGTGCGTGCTGGAACTTCATGACTGCATTGTATTTATCAAAATAGCGAAGGTATTTGACGCCATTCTCAATTTGCTGACAGAGCTTGGACTTGAGAAAAAAGCGTTTGTTGTCACAAAGGTAACTAGTCCTGACGAAATGATTTGGACAGATGCTTGCGAACTTCGTGGTACAAAGCTCGAGTACTTGACGCTGATGGTGGTGAGAAAATGACACTTGAAAAAAAGGTGTACATCGTCGGTGCGGGACCTGGCGACCCTGATTTAATCACAGTGAAGGGGCTGCGAATTCTGGAAGCAGCAGATGTGATTCTTTACACAGATAGCCTAGTTCAGGATGCGCTAATTGATAAAGCGAAACAATCAGCAGAAATTGTGAAAACTTCAGGCCTTACCTTGGATGAAATGGTAGACATTATGAATGATAGGGTTAAAAACGGAAAAAGTGTTGCAAGGGTACATACAGGGGATCCGGCCATTTTCGGGGCGATTTTGGAGCAAATGGTGCTTCTCCACAAGGCAGGTGTCGAATACGAAATTATCCCGGGTGTAAGCTCCGTATTTGCAGCTGCTGCAGTTCTTGGCGTCGAATTGACTGTGCCAAACCTTACACAAACCGTGATTTTAACCCGGGTGGAAGGTCGAACGCCAGTGCCAGAAAGAGAAAAATTACGGAGCCTTGCAGAGCATCATTGTACGATTGCCCTTTATTTAAGTGCAGTGCAGGCCAAAAAGGCAGTATCTGAATTTTACGAGGCAGGATGGCAGCCCAATACGCCAGTCGCTGTCGTACAGCGCGCTACATGGCCTGACCAGAAAATCATTCGCACAACGCTAGAAAATCTTGTGCATGACATGGGAAGTGAACACATTTCGACCCATGCCATTATTTTAGCAGGCCATGCACTTGAACCAGATCTGCACGAGAGGGACGAGCATCGTTCCAAACTATATGATAAAACCTTTACACATCGGTATCGAAAAGGCATTCGGGCATGAACAAGTTGTATGCAGTTATTGCAATTACTAAAAATGGTGTTGCGATTGCTCGTCATATTAAAGAAGGCTCGTCAGATTGTGGTGTTTTTTATCCGGAAAAAGTTGCGCAAGGCG
>JAKADF010000079.1 GCA_021820805.1 Bacillota bacterium | reverse complement strand
GAGAAGAGAACACAAGTGACTGTGCTTTGACATGAGGCTTTGCTGATAAGCGAGCAGCAAGAAAATCAGTCACCCTCTGATAATGACACTGAAAAAACCTTCAACATGATTTAAGTAACTTAAGAGAGGGGGTTGAACAACATGAGCGATTTGCCATTGCAAGGCCTAAAAGTTTTGGACGTTTCAACAATGATTGCAGCTCCGTATGGAGCGGTATTGTTGGGTGACTTTGGAGCGGAAGTTATAAAAGTTGAAATGCCAGGAAAGGGAGACACATTGAGAAGCGTGGGCCCTTTTAAGGGGAAGGAACCGCTTCGTTGGCCTGGGCTTGCTCGTAATAAAAAGTCTTTGACGCTTGACTTGCATAAAACCGAGGGAATAGAAGTTTTTAAACAGTTGATTTCGAAAGTTGATATTTTAATTGAAAACTTTAGGCCTGGAACTTTAGAAAAATGGGGGCTTGGATACGAAGATCTGAAAAAGATAAACCCTGAATTAATCATGGTGCGTGTTTCAGGTTATGGGCAGACGGGGCCATATCGAGAAAAGGCCGGGTTTGGAACACCTGCTACGGCATTTAGCGGTTACACATATTTACAAGGTTTTCCTGACAGACATCCGACGAGTCCATCCTTTTCATTAACGGATTACATCACTGGAATATATGTTGCGTTTGCAGCTGTGACGGCCGCTTATTACCGTGATTGCACTCAAAGCGGAACCGGTCAAATGGTTGATATTGGACTTTATGAAGGCGTATTTCGAATGATGGAATTTCTAATCGCTGAGTTTGACCAATTAGGAAAGGTGAGAGAACGGTCCCCCGGGCTCGCGGGCCATTCCAGTCCATCTGGTACATTTCAGACAGAGGACGGCGAATGGGTGGTTCTCGTAACAAGTACAGATTCGACTTTCGAGCGCTTGGCTAGGGCCATGGGGCGTGAAGATATGCTGGTTGATGAACGGTATTATACGAATGCGAAAAGACTTGAGAACAATGACGAAACAAATCGAATTGTTGCAGATTGGGTAAAGACAATGCCTCGTGATTCTCTGCTCGCTAAGTTGGATGAATTTGGTGTGCCAGTGAGTCCGATTTTGAGCATACGGGATATATTCGAAAATCCACAATACCAAGCAAGAGAAAATATTATTGAGGTCGAGCATCCACGTCTTGGCAGCATTAAGGTTCCAGGAATCGTACCGAAATTCGAAAAAACGCCTGGATCAGTTCGAAATATTGCTCCAGACCTTGGAGAGCATACAAGCGAAATTCTTCATGATCTTCTTGGAATGTCAAGAGAAGAAATAGCAGAGTTAGCTGAAAAGAAAGTTATATAACCATTTGATTGAATCGTTTACTGAAGGGGTCCTGAATGATGACACAACAATTCTCTCTCGCACACCTTACGGTCCTAAATTCGTCTCCGCCAGAAATGACTTATCTCGCGGCACGAGCTGGATATGATTTCGTAAGTTTTAGACCGATTAGTCTAGGGACCAAGAATGAGCAGGAATATCTTTTGGCTGAAGATAAGGAATTAATGCGTCAAACTAAGTCTGCCCTTGCCGATACGGGAATTAAACTTCTAGATATTGAACTGGCGAAAATTTATGATGGCGTTGATCCCAAAGTATACCTTCCTGCAATGGAAGTTGCGGCAGAGCTCGGGGGTCGACATGTTCTTACCAGCGGATGGACGGCAGATCGTAATTTTCTAATTGAAAGCTACGCACAGCTTTGTGAATTGGCGAAACCATTTGGTCTAACTGTAGACTTTGAGTTTGTTACATGGGCTAGTGTAACAACACTTAAGGAAGCAGTAGACATTGTCCGAAGTGCTAATTGTGAGAACTGCGGAATCATGGTTGACACGCTTCATTTCCATCGCTCTCGTGTTCAGTTAAAAGAATTGGATGATGTTCCTGCACAGTGGTTCCACTATGCCCATGTATGCGATGCTCCTTCTGAAATTCCATCCACTAAGGAAGAACTCGTTTATACCGGCCGAGAGGAACGTTTGTATGTTGGAGAAGGGGGCATTGATATAGCATCTATCTTGCATCGTATGCCAGGGGTGCCTTATTCATTAGAGATTCCACATCTTAAGCGTTCAAGAGAATTGGGGAATGAGGAGTTTGCTCGCAGGTGTCTGAAAGCTGCGAAGAATTATTTAGAGAACCACCCACGCGGCTAAGTTTATAGTTTAGTATAGTACTAAAAAAGAGAAGGAAGTGAATATTCAATGAAAAGGATTCTTGTGTTGCACGGAGTAAATCTGAATATGTTCGGAAAGAGAGACCCTGTTCATTATGGGACGATTACGTTAAACCAGATCGATGAAAAGTTACAAGCTCTTGCTTCTGAATTAGGTGTAGAGGTTGAAAGTTTTCAGACGAATCATGAAGGTGAAATGTGCGAAAAGATTCACCAGGCGTTTCTTGAGGGAAAAGATGCTGTACTTATTAATGCAGGTGCTTGGACTCATTACAGCTATGGAATACGTGATGCTCTTGCAATTCTTAAGGCTCCCATTATTGAAATCCATATGTCCAACATCCATGCAAGAGATGAGTTTCGACATCATTCAGTCATTGCACCTATTGCAAAAGGTCAAATCTGCGGCTTTGGGGTAGACAGTTACCTTTTAGGTTTAAGAGCGGCGGTTTCTTCTATTGAATAGGTCATTGAACGGATAGATAAAACCTTTCAGTTATAAAAAGAAGTATAGCTTTTATTTTCTAGTTCTAAGCTCTTGCTGGGTCTTGATTTCTTTGCAGGCTTCACTTAACCCAGACAGGTGCTTAGATTTTTTATATTCTTTTGTTTCCAATTAACCATTTCTATCCTTAGTTTATAAATATTCAGTCACATCTTGACATAACACGTCGTAATGTCAAAATACAAGTATCTAACTTCAGAACAGAAGTTGTTATATCTTTTTTACGCTGGGCTGCTGCCATTGACATGATGCCTTTTCTGAAATACGTTAATGTAATCCTTATCTCCAATTAGATTTCGTCTCATCGCTTTTTTAGTTAGAACTACCAACAGTGAGAGAGAGTGAGTTTTTTCAATGTCTAACGTCAAAGTGTCACCTATCGACAAAAGTCTTGTATTAATTGGCTTTATGGGAGTAGGAAAAACTACAATTGGAGAAGTTGTGGCAAAAAAGTTAGGTCGAACATTTGTGGACGTTGACAGCGAGATCGAGAAAGAATTTAATATGTCGGTCCCTGAGATTTTTGAGTCTTTTGGGCAAGAGACGTTTCGAAAGGTTGAGCAGAGACTAACACTCAAATATTGTTCTGAGCCAGGAAAAGTCATTTCATTAGGTGGAGGAGCCTTTTTAAACGAAGATATTCGAAATGCTTGTTTGGCCAACTGTATCGTTTTCTACTTAGATTTATCATGGGATACATGGGAAAAGGATAGATATCAGAAAATCAGCGATTCCCGCCCGATGCTGCAAGGGTTAACCTCAGAACAAATTAAGGAGCTTTTCAACCTTAGAAAACCGATATATGCGATACATCATCATAAGTTTCCGTTGGATCGATTCGATGCTCATCAAGCTGCTGACTTAATTGTCGACTCTGTTTATGAACAGATATTGAATTATATAAAGTCTGATTTTGAATTAAGTTAAATCTAGGTATGCTCTCATTAAACCATTATCGAATGCGGATATGCTCTATACTCATAGGTTTTGTGCACTTATATCGAATTTTAGGAGCACTAAAGTAAAAGGACCTTCCGACAACTACCGAAAGGTCCTTTTACTTATCATCTAAAGATAAATTAGGAAATTCCTAGCGCTTCTAATGTAGCAGAGATGACAGTCATAATAACTTGCTTAGCTTCACGATTGCTTTTGCAGTTTGTGGTAATAGACTCTACTGCATCCTCAGAATACTCACGTGGATTGTCTCCAGAAAAAGACGTCAAGCAGTTCGCGGCAGTGTCATCATTGTGTGCCTTAGCCCACTTTAAGCCTTGTTCATGTGCCATGTCTTCAAACCCATCAATATCCTCATCCGGCAATTGTTCTAACCATTCATTAAATTCTTCTGCTAGGCTCATAACGGGCTCCCTTCTCGATTGCGATTCAACGGTAGTTTGTTAATCTCAGTTCAGTTGAAGTTCCAATGTTCGACTGTTTTGTTGTTTGGCAACCTCCTCTACTGCGCGAATTGCGCTGAAAAACGCTATATCAGAAACGCTTCCTTCCCCTTCACACCAATCCCCTGCAAAGAAACAATTTTCTACAGCGGGAAAAACTGAAGGTAATCGGATTTGGCCGGCGCGCCAGCCAATGGCTTGTACGGTGGCACGTTCAGTTATTCGGGTGAAGGCAAGTTGTTCTCGCCAACCCGAATAGAATTTGTCGTACAAGTCTTCTACTTGACTTGTTATTTTTGCAATAAACTCTTCATCTTCTGCTTCTTCTGGTGTGAGATAAGCAATGGATTGTAACAGCTGGCCGCCAGGTGGAGTGCAGGAGCTGTCATAAAGGGATGGATCGGTGATGAAAATATGATTTTGCAAGTCATTTACATAGGAAACATCATCACGGATGCGTTTTGTTAAAGCGACATCGTAAATAAATACTGTATTTGGTCCCTGAGCCATGTATGGAGCCACAAGTTCCGATAAAGGCGTATCTGCCAACATTCGTTTAAAACCGGATGGGGGAATACAAAGTACAACGACATCGGCTTCATATTCTGACTTGCCAACAAGCACGCCTCTTGCTTTTCCATCATTAAATAAGAGCTTTGAAACGGAAGCCTTAGTCATGATTTGTCCCCCATTTGAGGCAATACTTAGTTCGAGCTGTTTTATGAGTTCACCCCAGCCTCCATTAATATAAGAAACTGGGTGGTGAGTACGGAAAATACGACTATAGTATTTGAGGAATCGATGCATTTCTAAATCCCTAGGGTGTTTTGTGAAAAAGTTTGTTCCGGCCAAATGAAGAATAAACGCTTTTGTATTGTCACTCCATTGTTGTGAGTCAACCCATTCTCCAAGTGTAGCGGCATGATTTGTGCCTTGATTCTTGCTAAACAAAATAGAAAAAACTGCGCGAACAAAATCGAATTTATCATGTATGCCAGGTAATAGTTTTGTTTCAAGCATTCCCTTTATATAGATAGGAGCTGCTGTGGCAGTACCATCCTGCAAAATGTAGCGAACTTTTTCGGAGTCGGCTGTGGACCACGACAGAGAAATTCCTAGCCGATTTAGTACCTGTAGCATGAAAGATTTATCTCTGCCGTAAACGGCATGTGCCCCAAAATTAAGGCGAAATCCGTCTTTCTCCATTACAGTCGCTCGGCCGCCAATTTGGGTCATCTTCTCAAAAAGTGTGGTTTCGTAGCCCGATTTACAAAGGAGTGCCGCCGATGCAAGACCTGCAAGTCCGCCCCCGACCACAATAGCTTTAGGCATACCGTTCACCTCCTGTCGTCATGCTTCTGTGAGCCCTTTATGCTTGCCAAGTTTGTTTTAATTCCACACACTGACCAGGGTTAGGAATTAATTTTCCTGGGGTGCATAGATCTTGTGGATTGAACAAACTGCGTATATCCACCTGAGCTTCTAAGTCAGTGTCTGTAAATAGGTAGTGCATGTGTTCCAACTTTTCTACTCCGACGCCGTGTTCACCCGTGATGCTTCCTCCCACTTCCACGCAAACTTTGAGAATTTCAGTTCCCAATGACAATGCTTTATCCGTTTCTCCAGGTACACTGGCATCGTAAGAAATGAGTGGGTGGAGGTTGCCGTCCCCAGCATGAAATACATTTGAGACTCTGAATCCGAATTGCTTTCCAAGTTCATTAATCCGACTAAGAGTTTGGGTTAGCTTCGTTCGAGGTACCACACCGTCTAGTGTTATATAGTTTGGAGTTGTTCTGCCAACGGAATTGAATGCCGTTTTTCGGCTCTGCCACCATAAGTCGCGTTCTTCATCAGTTGCTGCTACTTTAACATTTCGAACATTGTGTTTTTCGCAGATCTCAACAATTCGTTCTGACGTTTCAACTACACCAGCTGCAAGACCATCTACTTCAATCAAAACAACTGCATCTATGTCTGTAGGGTAACCGACTGGTGAATCTCCTTTGTCGCAGGCGGCCATTGTAGCTTGATCCATGAGCTCCATCGCAGCCGGGATAATTCCTGCACCGATAATACTGGAAACTGCATCAGAAGCATCATCCAAATGGTCGAACATCGCAAGGACCGTTTTAACAGCTTCGGGACTTTTCATGATTTTTACTGTAATTGCAGTTGCGATACCAAGTGTCCCCTCTGAACCTACGAGCAGGCCGAGTAGGTCATATCCTTCTTGGTCACCAAACTCAGAACCAATGTGAACAAGCTCTCCATTTGGCAATACAACATCTGCAGCAACAACATGATTGGTAGTTACACCATATTTAAGACAATGCGATCCGCCGGCATTTTCCGCAAAATTCCCGCCAATAGTGCAAAGAGCTTGACTCGATGGGTCAGGCGCATAGTAGAAGCCTTTGTCTTGAATTTTACGAGTAAGTTTGAGGTTAACGAGACCTGGTTGGACAACCGCTCGCATGTTTTCAAAATCGACGGATAACAGTTTGTTCATTTTCATCATGCTAATAACGACTTCATGATTTAAGGGAATTGCACCGCCACTTAAACCTGTACCAGCGCCGCGCGGAAGGAAGGGTACACCTGCGCGGTTCAATAGTTTAACAATTTGAACGACTTCCTCAGTGTTTTCTGGAATAACAACTGCTCTTGGCATCGCTTTTTGAACTGCGTAAGCGTCTCCGTTGTATCTAACAAGCTGATCTGGGTCAGCATATACTCTCTTTGGGCCTACGATGCTAACTAACTCTTCAATTAGCTGTGAATCGTCCATGGTTCTTCCTCCTGGCTACTATAGAATGAGTGCTGATACGAGGCCGGAGTAAAATAAATAGCTTTATCTGAAATCGCCGAATAGGCGGCCAGTGTTCATTATGGATAATGGGTCTATCGTATCTTTTACACCTTTTAATAGAGATAGATTATCTTGCAGTTTGTTGAAAGCATTCACTTGTTGCCGCACGGGTATAGAAGCGGTCTCAATGGTTATAAATCCACCAAACTCCTGGCATACATGTCGACAAGCCGATACAATATTCGTTGCTAGTTCTGTGTCCAACATATCACGGAAAAATAATCTTCCAACGCCGGTAGAAACACTAAGAGAGAAATAAGGTTCTACATCGGAGTGAGGGAGGGCTTCCTTCATTTTCTGTGCAAGTAGAATAAGCTGCTTCGGTTGACCTGTGAAACGAATAACTAAATCTGAGTCAACAAGTGAGTTGCGATAATTCGACCAGAATTGCTCGACATCTGTGGATTCGTAGGATGTGTATGCTAAACCTAGCTCATTAGCTAGCTTGGAGATTTCATCTAATTGATATTTACCGCTGGCCTGATTTTCGTCACAGTCTATGGCCACGCTCCATTTTGATTCGCTATTTACCAAAGAAAAGTAAGAACCGGAAAGCGCTTCCAAACGGCTTGGGATTAAATGAGAACCATTAATGTTAAGAGTTAAGGTTTGACAGGATTCTGCATTGCCTGAAACAACTGCAAGTGAGCGATATCTCGGCAAAGGACGAAGCTTAAACGTGATCTCTGAAAGGCAAGCAAGGGTTCCCAAAGATCCGACAAACAGCTTTGTCATATCATATCCTGCAACATTCTTTACAACTTTGCCGCCAGTACGAACAAGTCTCCCGTCTGGGTAAACAGTTCGAAGGCCAATTGTGAAATCTCGCAAGGTTCCGTAATAAGCCCGCATTGGACCGCTTACACCTGTTGCTACCAAACCGCCGATTGTTGCTGTGTCACTTAATACAGGGTCAACTGGGAGCATTTGACCAGCTTCATTCAGCGTCTTTTGTAAATTGACGAGCGGAGTTCCTGCTTGTACGGAAACGACCATATCAGCCGGGGAGTAATCCAAAACCTTATTTAACTTTGTTAATTGAAAAACAACATCAACATGGTTCGGTATGTTGCCAATACCGAGTTGTGTACCAGCACCTATTGGGGCAACTACCCATGCTTCTTCACTTGCGATGCGCATAAGTGCTGAAAGCTGTTCTTCATTTTCCGGAGTGACGACGACAACGTCTCTCTGCCCTGTAAGCTTGGCCGCTAGACTTTCATCAGTAGTTGCAAATCCGCTGCCTAAGCTCTTAGTCAATCTATCTATGATACGGTCAGAATCAACTCCTGTTAAGCCCTCCATTTCTAACACTTCCTTTATCTATCATCTATTTAAATATATAAAATTTATTAGTTCTGCAATTCAGAACTATGTTCTAAATTACATAATATATAGGCTTTTCAGCAATCATAACAGAGTAAGCATATGGCATGGAAACTCTATAACTCAGTGAAAAATGGAGCATAATGAAGAAATTTGGCGATATATATACATCAAAACCACTCATGATAACCAGAGGCAATTTTTAGAGTTATATCGTCCTAATTGTGAGAATTTATCATATTAAATTATCTGATTCGTATTTTAAATTGGCTGTACGTGTCAATTGTGTGGTTTCTTAGTGAATTTATTTCATTTATAGAACAGGAGTATATAATTCGTTGTGGAATGACGGTATCCGGTGAACATAGAAGGGGACGGCGTAATGGGTAAATAGAGTGCATATCAAATTGAGCGCGTCTTAAACCATAATGTCGTGATTGTTTGGACTGATGAGCATGCTGAACAAATTTTAATTGGCAAGGCCATTGGTTTTGGAGTAAGTAAAAAAGACGTTATTGAATCGTCGGACCCTAGAATAGAGAAACGATTTTCATTAGTTCTTGAGGAAAATAAAAAGCAGTTTAAACAGTTGTTTTCCATGGTGCCGAAAGAAGTGGTGGGTGTAGCTGAAGAAATCATTACACTTGCAACGGAAGTACTTAAATGTAAGTTGCATGAACATATTCATGTAGCGCTCGCAGATCAAAATGGGTTTGCCTTGACTCGTTTGCAAGGTGGACTTAAAATAGAAAATCCTTTTCTTGAAGAAACGCGGACTCTATATTTAAAGGAATGGAAAGTTGCAAAAATTGGAGCGCGCATGATTGAAGATCGCTTTGATATTCCGCTGGTGACCCCACGGCTGGGTTCTTCGCAATTATGATGTTTGGATTGCCTGGAGCAGCAATCGCTATGATTTTGGCAGCAAAACCAGGACGTCGCAAAGCCGTCGTAGGTGTACTTGGCAGTGCGGCGTTCACCGCGTTGTTAACAGGTGTAACAGAACCAATTGAATTTGCATTTATGTTCTTAGCTCCTGTGCTGTATGTATTCCATGCAATTCTTACGGGAATCTCTATGTTTGTATGCTACGCTTTGGGGATCCGTGACGGATTTACATTTTCTACTGGGTTGATAGATTACGTTTTGAACCGTAATCATGCAGTTCATGGCTACTGGCTTATTCCGATTGGACTCGCATTCGCAATTTTGTATTTTGTTGTTTTTTATTTCAGTATAAAAGTATTCAATATCAAAACACCTGGACGTGAAGATGAGGAAACAAGCGGAATCGGAATGGGCGGTTTCATTCTAGATGAGTACCAAGTTTCATTGACTGAGCAGAATGCTGCTGTGAGTGAACAAGAACAAAGCGACAGTCAAATGTCCAGGCAAGCCAAAGGGTATGTCACGGCGCTTGGCGGTCCAGATAATATTGTTGAACTCGAGGCATGTACAACTTGTTTGCGTTTAAATTTGAAGGATGTTAACAAAC
>JAKADF010000078.1 GCA_021820805.1 Bacillota bacterium | reverse complement strand
GATTCATCTGATTTCACGGAGTCAAGATTTGAGTAGGAAAGATTTCCAGCATCCACTATGCTTACCGCACCTTGACCAACTGCCCGTAAAACCCCGTTATCGACAATCACTGCAGTATTCTCATCAATTCCAAGCCCGAGATGGTGGGGATATTGCGCAACTGCAGAAAGCAGCCTCCCTAAGCGACCACGCTGTGCAAAATGCTGGTCGACAACAACACCATCCAAGAACTCCATACCAGGCGCCATATTTACAATTCCAATTCGTGGATTGGTTTCAGAAGCACCATCCACAATCATCGTGCTTGACATCATGGAAGCGCCTGCACTTGTGCCTGCAAGTACAGTGCCATTTTGATTCACTTCATGCAAAAGTGCATCTACCCGTGTCCCGCCAAGCAGCTTTGTAATGCGTAATTGGTCTCCGCCTGTAAAAAAAATACATGATGCATTCCTTATCATGCGAACTGCCGAATCCCGGTTTGCCGCATCACGGCTGCAAACATCAAAAGTTCGAACATCTTCAGCACCGAGCTTCGTAAAAACGTCAATATAGTCCTGCCCTACTTCAATAGGCAATTCAGTTGCAACTGTAATAACAAGGACTTTCGCATGTTTTCCGCCGCCAAGTGCTAAAAACTCACGTAAAATCTTACATTCGTCACGCTTATCTTCAGCCCCGCCGATTATGACCAATGGCCCAGGCCGCCCGCGCACGGCAGTCCCTCCTCAACGTACAAACAATTTCATCGCAAAATACAACACGTAGCGTATCCACGTAAATAATCCAATATGCACTTAAGGCGGATATGCTGTTAAAACACATATCCGCCTTACCTTTTGTCGTCATTATGATTTTGGGTGCTGATTTTGTTGCAGCAATGCCTGTTCTGCAATCGCTATCGCGTGTTTCACCATGTTTCCGGCGTCTCTGGCTTTGATGCCGCCCCAGCCTTCTTTAGCCACAGTATCGTAAAACCCTAATTCTTTGGCTAACTCTAACTTAAAAGGCTCTGACATAACTCCTCTGCGCCTTGCCATCCTGAAATCACGCCCCTTTCTTAAAATGACGACAATTGTATGATGCACAAAACCAAGGAATGAATTGCATCAAACTCTGCAGAGTATTTTGAGGACAAACTTGAGCTTACTATGGTAAAATAAAAGAGCGGCCAAACTTGGCCGCCAAGACTCTTCAGATTGAATTAAATTAAAATCTTACATTTCAGTATAGGTGAGTCGGGTGCTGTTGCCATCCTTGCACAACATTAATTCCACAGTTTCAGTTAGAACATCTGCGTAGCTGTAAGATACGCGTTCAAACGACCCATCAGATGGATCTAACTTCACGACAAAAACTGATGGATACGTTTCCTCAAGAACTCCAAAGCGTTCAATGGTCTTTCTTCGACCACCATTTGCTCTTAACAGGACTCTTTCTCCAATGAGCCCGTCCAAAGACCTCTTGATTTCGTGGAGCGCATTTCTCGCCAACACACACCACCTCTTTCCACGGTACAGTATACCATGGAAGAGGGACAGAGTCAACAAAAATTAAATATTATATCAACGTATGTTTTCATTTGTCAATGGGTACAATACATATTTCGAAAAATTAATAAAATGATTTGGGTAATCCTAAGCGGTATTTCCCTCTAGATTCGACACCGCCAATCCCGTCCGTCCCAGTATAGGTGGACTTAACCACGTCATACAAATTAACAGTTTCGTGAATCGGAGTATAGGCAATTTTTTCTGCAATAAATACCGGATCTAGTGCATGAATCATAATTCTTTGCGGGGAGCTCGCAAAATTGGCCCCAGCATCAAGAATTCCTTCAAAATGGGATTGACATGCTCCTGCGATTATCACTAAATCATCGAAATTACGAACATACTTGCGTGCATTCTCAACTGCTTTAATAAAGTTGTGTGAATTACGGTAATTACGTATATCCGCCCAATCCTTACCTTTTCGAATAACGCCGTCATGACCTGTAATGATAAGAATGTCAGGCTCATATTTCTCTAAGAGAGCATTCACTTTACCCGGCATGTGCGATTCTGGAACATGCTCACCAATTGCCCGGATACCGAGTTCCTTGTAAAGCACTAAGCACTTTTGCAAGTACGATGCATCCCCATCGAGATGCAGAACCCGTCCGGGCCGCTCAAAAAAATCTGGATTTGTTTGATATCTCGATTCTTTCCTGAGCGCCCTTCTCTCGAGTTCAACACGTCGCCGCGACTGTATGAGCCGTAAACATTCCCCTTCAGCCTTGTCTCTGCGTGCCTCGAATTGCTTGCGCTCATCATCGGTGACGCTTTCTAAATCAGAATAAGGGGCATCTGCCATTAAACGGACATCAATTCCTTTTAAAATTGCGGTTTCCGTTTCGTCATCAATCTCGACAATTTGAAAGCATACATCTCTTCCGTAGGACTTACGTGTGACGGTATCTCCTTGTTTCCACACCGTCACCCCTCCCTCCATATGTCTCTCCTCCACCATATGCCGTGCCGATTTTTGACGTGACTTTGGGGGGAATAATGAAATGGACGCAAAATTATGTGCCATCGTACCAGCAATGAATGTAGAAAAGTCAATATCAAATACGCTAAGACAGTTAAATCGGGCTGGTATTCGTGAAACAATAGTTGTTTGTAATGGCTGCGAAGATGACACGATTACTGAAATTAGAAAAACGAGAAAGGACCTGAATACGGCAGTTGAATTTGTCGAAATTAAAGTTCCCCTCGGCCACGATGTACCTAGGGCCTATGGAGCTTTACTTGCAAAGCGAAAAAGGTGTTTTTCGCATATACTTATCATTGATGGGGATTGGAGCGGAAGTTATGGTCCCATGCTTGAAACATACATTGAAGAATGCATTGAAAAAGAACTTGATATTATGTGGACACCCGTAAAAAACCAAATTCAAGAAGATGTGGAGTATTTGACTCCATGGAGAAGGATACAAAACAAAATCCCACCAGAACTTAAACACGCCGACCCGGCTATGGTCCCGCTCTTAATATCCAGTTCAACATTTCATTTTTTATCCCCATACTGGCTTCACCATCCCGGAAAATGGTTTGCTTATGCAAGTTTGCTTTCCAATAAAGGGCTTCAACTTGGAGTTTGTTCAGATTGGGACAGAAGGCTGTTAGGACACAGATTTAAAGACCTCAAGCATGATTTGAAAATGAAAGATACACTGCTTGGCGACGCCGCAGAAGTCAGCTTCATTTTAACCTCAAAGCCCTTTTCACGTTTTTTTGAAGGAAAGGTTCGTATCGGTTATCACTCGGAACGCAGAATTGAATTTCTACAAAGAAAGTTTTCAATGATTGAAGTTCATGCCAATGACAAATATTAAGCCCGCGTATACCTGTCTGCCACTTTTGATGCACCGTAAGAATCGGGTTTAATTCGCGCTTCGTACCCGCTCGCAGTAATCCAAGCAACAAGCTCACGAATTAATTGTTTGGTGGCCCCTCGCTCACCAATATCCAGATGTACCTCCGGCTTCCACCCGCCCTTATCTGATTTCAGCAGTTCGACGAGTTCACTTCCAATTTGGAGCGAGTAGGATGCCTCTGTAAACATCCTTTGCCGAAGCGCATAAATGTTACGTCGTTGTTCCTTATGGATATAGTATCTTGCGCCCTTACCGACACGGTACAGAATAATTGCAGTTACGAATGTAACCGTTCCAGACTGAACTTTTGGTTGCGAGTCAGTCCCAATAATTAATCGAAACGAATCAGAGGGATATTGAATTACTGATGCCTTCAAATCTTCTGCAACATCTTCTAAAGTCATTCTGCCACGACTGGGACTTAGGAACTCCCACATGGTATCGCCTCCTACGCTTGGCTACAGTATATGCCAAAAAGGAGACTTTCGAAAACCAAAGTCGGAAAGTTCAGTTGAATTGTGAAGAATATAGGCTGGAAAGATTGGAAAATTCCTGCAACGATAACGTTTCACCACGACGCAACAGATCTATGCCTGCTGCTCGGAGCCACGCCTCACATCGCTCTTTACTCATTGCCATACCGGAGGAAAGCGCGTTTAAGAGTGTTTTCCTTCGCATTCCGAATGCAGCCCTTACAATTCGAAAAAAGTGATCTTCATTTTCAACTTCAACAGGTTTATGCGTTCCATAGGTTGTTAATTTGACTACCATCGAATCCACGTTTGGTGAAGGAAAGAAGCATCCACGGCTGACAGATGTTACTTTTGATACTTCTGCCCGGTATTGAACGGTCACAGATAAAACACCATAATCCTTCGTTCCAGGCTTTGCAGTCATCCGGTCTGCAACTTCTTTTTGTACCATTACTACGATTTGTGAAACATTTACCGGAGATTCAAGCACATGAAACAAAATTGGTGTCGTTACATAATACGGTAAATTGGCAACTACGGAGACATTTCGGCAATCGTGGAAGTTTTGTTCAAAAAGTGAAGACAGGTCTACATTCAAAACATCCGCAAATTTGATCTCTACATTCGGACATATAGATACTGTTTCATCTAGAACAGGCCGCAGAGATTCATCTTTTTCCACAGCAACTACCTTTTTTGCATATGCAGACAGAGCCCTGGTCACAACACCTGCTCCCGGGCCGATTTCAAGA
The DNA here is from genome assembly GCA_021820805.1 of Bacillota bacterium. The sequence continues at coordinate 5,215 of JAKADF010000078.1, read as the reverse complement.
ACTCCATCCAAATCAGTTACATCGGATGCGCGTACAATCTTTTCAAGAACACCCGAGTCAATCAAAAAGTTTTGACCAAGCCGCTTTTTAAACGAAAATCCATGGCGTTGTAGAATTACACGCAGGTTGGATAGTTTTGCAAGAGCAAACGGATCAGTTGCCATCATGTTGTCCTTCCTCGCCGAAAACTTTCGACAATGCTGTATTCCATTCATCCCGTGTAACGCAAAGCACATTAAGCTTTCGAACAAACGATTTTGCATTCGCATAACCAATACGCAGGTACTCTCCAACTTGCATTCTGCGCTTTGCAGCTTCGGGGCCATTCGCAAGTCCAGCTTTTTGAAGATCATCAATCGTAAACGTTTGTTTAACTTCATCAGGTGCCTCAGCCTGACGGACTTTAAGAAGCGCCGAACGAATCGACTCAGCAGATGCATGTTCGACACCTACACGATGATGACCGAGCGCTTCCATTTTCGGCAAGAATGCATGTTTACAATTTGGGATCTGCTCCTCAATTCGCCTGCGAATCCGTTCGCCAGGCCCATCGGGATCGGTCAGGATAATTACCCCTCTTGTTTTTGCAGCACGCTCCAGCTCTTGCAAAAACCGGTGTGCAATTCGGTCCCCGCCAACTACCCACACATTTGCACTGACCGCAGCGTCTACGGCTTGCTTATCATGAAGGCCTTCGACTACGACTAACTCATGAATCACTGTACGCTCACTAGACAAATTCCTTACGCCTTTCCAAATAGCTTGTTTGCATTTCGAGTTGTTAATTCTGCAATTTGTTCGACTGACGTTTCTTTTAATTCAGCCATTCTTGCCGCAACAAGCGAAACATAGCTTGGCTCGTTTCGCTTTCCCCGATAAGGGTGAGGCGCTAGATATGGGGAATCCGTTTCGATAAGCAAAGAATCATTTGGAATCATTGGTGCTACAGCATGTACACTTTTCGCATTTTTAAAAGTTACCGGACCGCCAATGGAAATAAAAAAGCCCATATCGATACACTTGCATGCAATTTCATAAGTGCCCATAAAACAGTGCATTACACCGCCGACATCTGATGCATTTGTTGAACGAAGTAATTCAACGACATCCTGTGTTGCCTCGCGATTATGAATAATAACAGGCAGGCCACATTCTTTCGCAATTTCAATTTGAAGAGCCATAACCCGCTGCTGTTCATCTCTTGGTGCGGCATCCCAGTAATAGTCAAGCCCGATTTCACCAACAGCAACAACTTTGGGATGTTTCGCCAGTTTACGAATCTCGTCAAATGCAACATTCGGCACATCTTTAGCCGCCTCTGGATGAACTCCCACCGCAGCATAAATCCCGTCAAAACGTTCAGCAATCGCAATTGCCTTACGGGATGTTTCTACATCAATACCAGGAATAACGATGCGGTTTACACCCGCATCGTTTGCCCGTTGTACAACTTCAACTAAATCACCATCAAACTGCTCATCCATTAGATGGCAGTGCGTATCAAAAAGCATTATTTCACCACGGCTCCATTTTCCATACTGTCTGGTACTGTTACAAGCGTTAATTCTCCATCATTGGACGCGGCTAAAATCATTCCATTTGATTCAACACCGCGCAGTTTTACTGGCTTAAGGTTTGTAACAACAACGACTTTCTGTCCTGAAAGTTCTTCTGGTTGATAGTATTTCGCAATGCCCGAGACAATTTGCCTTACTTCCGTTCCCAAATCAATTTGGAGTTTTAGCAATTTGTCTGCGCCTTTAATTTTCTCTGCAGACTGAATTTGCCCAACTCTGAGTTCAACTTGACTAAATGTATCAATTCCAATTATATTCGCTTCATTTTCTTTCTTATTAGACTGTTCCTGCACATCTGTCTTCTTTTCGGCTGCAGCCTGCTTCTTTGCACCCGTTAAGCTGCCAAGCGTATTTAATTCTTCTTCTACATCAAGACGAGGAAACAGCGGTTTTTGTTCAGACACTTTTTGCAACGACTTGCCTCGGCCAAACGTCTTTGTGCTGTCCCATGTTGTTTCGTCTTCACCAAATCCAAATTGTGCAAAGACTGCCTTTGGCGTATCTGTCATAAACGGTTGAACCAACACTGTTATTACGCGAATCGTTTCTACCATGTGATAGAGAACAGTACCCAAACGGTCTGATTTTTGTTCCTTATGAAGCGTCCACGGCGCGGTTTCGTCAATATATTTATTTGCAAAACGAACAAGTTTCCAAAGTTCAGTTAGTGCCACAGAGAATTGCATATTATCCATATTCTCTTCAACACCGCGAATCGTTTCTTGAGCAAGGTTGTGAAGATCAACATCAATCTCTTCTAAGTTAGACGGTTTCGGGATTATTCCTCCATTAAATTTGTTTAACATAGCTACTGTTCGATGAATTAAGTTACCAAAGTCATTCGCTAAGTCAAAGTTCAACCGTTCCACGAGCGCATCTGGCGAAAACACTCCGTCTTGCCCGAATGGTATCTCACGCAACAAGAAATAACGCAGTGCATCTCTGCCGTACCGACTAATGAGCAGTCCCGGGTCAATCACATTTCCTTTGGATTTGCTCATTTTCCCGTCTTTCATCAAGAAATGCCCGTGTCCGTACACATGTTTTGGCATTGGGAGACCAAGGGCCATTAGGATAATCGGCCAGTAAATTGTGTGAAAACGAACAATATCCTTGCCCACAAAGTGAATATCTGCAGGCCAATACCTTTCAAACTTCTCTTCGAGTGCTTTGTCGCCCGAACCATAACCTATTGCTGTAATGTAATTTGTAAGTGCATCAAGCCATACATAAATCACATGTTTGGGATCCGATTTAACATGTATCCCCCAATCAAATGTTGTTCTCGAAACACACAAGTCTTGAAGTCCCGGTTTAATAAAGTTATTAATCATCTCATTCTTACGAGCATGAGGCAAAATAAAATCAGGATTCGCATCATAAAACTCAAGTAACCGGTCAACATATTTGCTCATCCGGAAGAAATAGCTTTCTTCTTTCACAAATTGTACTTCCCTATTACATTCCGGACATTTCCCCTCAACGAGCTGCCGCTCTGTCCAAAACGATTCACAAGGTGTACAGTACCAACCTTCATAATTTGCTAAATAGATGTCGTCCTGTGCGATTAACTTCTCAAAAATCTGCTGAACAACTTTTGTGTGCCTCTCTTCTGTTGTACGGATAAAGTCATCGTAAGAGATATCAAGCTTTGCCCATAAATCCTGAATCCAAGCAATAATGTCGTTCAAAAAAGCTTTTGGTTCGAGATCTGCCTCTTTAGCTCGGTTTTGAATCTTTAACCCATGTTCATCCGTGCCTGTCAAGAACATAACGTCATATCCGCGAAGACGCTTGTAACGCGCAAGCGCATCAGCAGCAACTGTCGTATAAGCATGGCCAATATGCAGCTTATCGTTTGGGTAATAAATTGGTGTCGTAATATAAAACGTCGGTTTTCCCATATTCTCATCCTCCAACTCTTGTATACAACGCAAAAAAGCTCCCCCCTGTATTGGGGCGAGCAAACTCGCGGTACCACCCAACTTCACGCAGAAAGCTAGTCAAGCTAGCCATTCTTACGCCTCATCTGAATGAATTCACATTCGGGTCTGTTAACAGTGACCATCTGCACACGCCTCGCCATGAAGACTTGACGCATGAATCTCAGGAACCATACTCCCCAGCCGCATTCTCGCCGGCTCCCACCATCCCGGCTCGCTTGTGAGTGTTAAACTAGGTACCTTTCCTTCATCGAATCAATATCGAATTTTTCGTTCAACTTATTTCATTTAACTATAGCAATGCACACAAAAACATGTCAACCTGGCATTTATCAGGATATCCAAATCAAGTTACCATTATCCTATTCTATTAAAATTCATTAAAATGTTTATTTATTCAACACAAAATCTATATCTATTGGCAATGCATTATAGGTAATTCCTGAACGGAATCCTTGTTTTGATTAGTCATATAGTTCTAATAGATCTTGCAAAATATTAAAGATGTTGTATAGTATAGTCAATTCAAGTTTTTGCATGTGATGATATTCAATCCCTTATCAACCAGCATGCAAGAGCAAAGAAAGCAAAATACATTTTTGTATTTGCAAAAAAAGAAAAAAATTACATCCAGGGGGCTGGTATCGTGAAGTCAACAGGTATTGTGCGGAAGGTTGACGAATTAGGTCGTGTCGTTATTCCTATTGAATTGCGTCGAACACTCGGTATTGGGGAAAAAGACGCACTTGAGATTTATGTAGACGGAGATCGCATTATCCTGAAGAAATATGAACCAGCATGTATCTTCTGCGGCCAGGCTGATGAAATTATCCATTTCAAAGGAAAGAATATCTGCCCTGCTTGCATCGCAGAAATGAATGCTTGATTTGAAGGCTTCGGGCTGGCTGACGTCAGCCCTATTATATTTTGTAAGTCTATTTCCAAAGCCTACGGTTAAACAGTTTCATTGTACAAAATTCGCTTTTTAATTCCAGTCTCCTGTGAAATCTGTTTTACTGCATCCGTATGTGATATTCCAGACTCAATTAAGTTTCTTACTTGTATAATCGCCTGTTCAAGACTAACTTCTTTCGCGCCGAATTCCCCTTCCCCATCTTTACTTTCTTTGTGGGAAGCTGCACTTCGCGCATCAATCAGAATCACATACTCTCCTCGCACTTCTTCCGTTCTAACATAATCAAGCAATTCATTTGCAGTACCACCATAAATAAACGTTTCGTGCTTTTTTGTGAGTTCCTTAGCTAAGACCCCTCGGCACGTCGGATATACCTCACAAATCCGTTCCAGAGTAGTTAAAAGACGATGAGGTGCTTCATAAAAAGCCAGTACGCCAGGGAATGATTGATAACGGCAAAGAGCCTCCATACATAACTTGTTTTCACGCGGTAAAAAGCCTATAAACGCAAAAGGCGAGATGGGAAGGCCACTGCTAACGAGTGCAGCCAAGACTGCACTTGGGCCTGGTACCGGGATAACTGGTACACCTTGTTCAATTGCCAAGTCAATCACATGTTCACCCGGGTCGGACACCCCTGGTGTTCCTGCGTCAGAAACCACAGCAATTGATTTCCCTTCCAGCCATAAAGCTCGGAATTCATCCAATCGAGACGCTTCATTATGCTGATGGCAGCTTATTAACCTCGGCACATGAATATCGAACTTCGAAAGCAGCTT